>CANFED010000383.1 GCA_947445995.1 Oxalobacteraceae bacterium
TGGAACAGGTCGCAAACGTAGGTCAGGCCCATCTCGGCGACCAGGTCGAGGGTGTTTTCGGTATAGGTCAATGCCGGTGCCAGCCAGCCGTCGAGCTTCTGGCCGGTGTGCTTCTTGATCGTGTCGATCGAGTCCTGGATCACTGCTCTTTCCTGCTCGATACTCATGCCGGTCAGGTAGCGCGTGTTGTAGGTGCCGTGCGAATAAAACTCCCAGCCGTTGTCGACGCAGGCCTGGATCACTTCCGGATGGTGCTCGCACACCGCCACGTTGAGCGACACGCTGCCGCGTATGTTGCAGCGCTTCATCGCTTCAAGCATGCGCCAGAATCCGACCCGGTTGCCGTAGTCGCGATAGGAATAATTGAGCACGTCGGGGGTCGGCCGGGCCCAGGCTGCGCGGGACGGATTTTTCGGTGGATCAAGTTCGTAGAATTCGATGTTGGGTGCGACCCAGAAGGCGACCCGCGCGCCGTTCGGCCAGGTGATTTTTGGCCGTTCGTTGTACGGCAGGTAGTCGTAGAGAGCCGGGTCGCGCATCAACGCCGTGCTCCGGCTGACGGTGCCAGCACGCTCAGTTGGGCCAGGGTTTCTTCGACCGACAGGACGTCGGCATACTTGATGGCCATGTCATACAGGTTTGAAAAATGCGGTGCTTCGTGTTTGTCGGCGACACACTCTTCTGGAACGATTACGCGGAAACTGCGCGACAGACTGTCAACCACCGTGGCACGCACGCAGCCCGATGTCGAACCGCCGGTGACGACGACCGTGTCGACGCCGTGAAAGTTGAACACCGACCCGAGGTTGGTTTCAAAGAAGACTGAAGCCATGCGCTTGTTGATGATGATGTCGCGCTCGTGATCGATGTCGAGGCGGTCATCGAATTCGGCACGACGGCTACCGACCTTGATGTTTTGCAGCGAGTCCGGCGTGTCGGTGCGCGTGCCCCAGACACCGCAATCTTCGCCCGATGCCATGTAGGCGACGTAGGTCCAGACGACCGGGAAATTTTTGGCACGGAATTCGGCAGCCAGTGCGTTGACGTATTCGAGCTGACGCGGGTCGGTTTCATAGGCGGTGGCGAACTCGCCGACACAGGTATAGGCCTTTTGCAAATCGATGTTGATCAGTGCCGGCTTGTTGCCGAATCCGAAACGCTTGCGGGTCGGGTTGGCCTTGATCGCGGCATATAGTTGACGTGCGGTCAGTGACGATGATTCCATTATTTTTTATCCTCCAAGGATGACAAATAAACTAAACAGACTGCCCATGACATCCTGGCTGGTACTGTCTTTGGCAGTGCAGGCGATGCGTGCGAGGCATCGGATCGGCCTGTCTTTTTTCCATCATGCATTCGGCTTATTGTCCTGTCAATAGAACATTTAAGAAAAAGTGCGCGAAGAAATCCGATGCAGTACTTTAGAGTAACTTGCCATGATAGTCGCACCGACTGCCCGCACAATCGCCCCACTCCAGTACATGGCCTTCAGGCAGTGGTGCAGGCATGCACCACAAGGTCGTGGAGGTGGGCGTGTTGCGACCATTGCAAAATTTACCCAACACGAGGATTAATCCTGTCCTGTGTGATCCCGATCAAACTTTGATCTGGAAAAATGAATGGTTGAAACTCTGGCAGGGATAATCCTTCTTGCGTCCAAGCAGTGCCGCCGATAACTTCGGGTCAGGCGCGGGACAGTTTGCTGTTCGTAGTGTTCTCGGGCTAACACGCTGCCATTCATTCCATCTGATTACGGGGGGCCCGTCCCATGCCTCGGTTAATTGTTCACGCACTTTTGCACCGGTTGATCTACTGGCTGGTTTTCGTGGCGGTCGCCTGTGCATCGGGGACGTCCTTGGTCGCTCACGCGCTGCCTGTTTTCGCCCGTCAGACCGGACAAAACTGTGTGGCCTGTCATGCCGGCGGCCAGTTCCCCGAACTGACGCCGTACGGCCGGTTGTTCAAGATGACCGGCTACACGATTGGCACGCGCCAGACTATCCCGTTGGCGGTCATGGGCGTGGCGAGTTTGACCAAAAGCGCCAGCCCCACCGATGACACGGCCTTTGCCAAGGATGCCGTCGCCCTGTTCCAGACCGGCAGTATTTTTCTGGCTGGAAAAATCACTGACAACATCGGTGTGTTTGCCCAGGCGACTTACAACAACTACGACAACCAGAACCCCGCCTCTGGCAAATGGCAAGGAAAATGGACCTCGGACAACATCGATCTGCGCTATGCGGACCGCTTCATCGATATCAACCGGGATCTGATCGTCGGTCTGGATGTGAACAATAACCCCTCGGTGGCCGATCCCTGGAATACGGCCCCGGCGTGGTTGCAGTATGTGCCGACCGGATTCGGCGTGACCGGCCCGGATGCGTCGCCGATCGTCGCACAACTCGGTGCGCAAGTCGCCGGTGTCGGTGCCTATGCTTTCTGGAACCGCACGCTGTATGCCGAACTCGCCGGCTACCAGACCGCCAACGGCGCGTGGTCCTTCCTCAGTCAAGGTGTCAACCACGCGGATCAGGTCAAACTCCGGGGTATCAATCCCTACCTGCGGTTAGCCTTGAGTCACGAATGGGGACCGCACAATGCGATGGTGGGCCTGTTTGCATTCAATGCCGATGTCTATCCCGACAATCTCAATCCGGTCGGACCGACCAATCGTTATCGCGATCGCGGTATCGATGCACAGTACCAATACCTGCTCGATCCGCATACCGTCACGGTTCAGTTCAGTGCCATCCGGGAAACCAGCGGCAATGGCGATGTGACCGGCACCGCGACGAATGCGAGCAACACGCTCAGGCAATTGCGTCTCAAAGGCAGCTACATTTACCGTGCCAAATACGGTGCCAGCCTGAGCCGGTTCAGTACGACCGGCAGTTCGGATGCAACCCTGTATCCCGATGTGGGTGCCAATCCCGACACCCGTGGCTGGATTCCGGAAGTCTTCTGGACGCCGGTACAGAACGTGCGAATCGGTGCGCAGTATTTTGCCTTCGACCGCTTTCATGGTGCCACGAAAAACTATGACGGCAACGGCCGAAACCCGAGGGACAACAACACCTTCTTTCTCTATGCCTGGGGAGCTTACTGATGCAACGACCCCTCCGTTTCGCTGGACTACTTCTGGCATTGACCGCGCTGGCCAGCGGCTGTTCGGCACCTGAGCGTTCCCGTGCGCTCGGCAATCCCGCGATCTCGGGTAAGACGCTGGCGCTACAGGTGTGCGCCAATTGCCATGGCGTGGAAGGGATCTCGACCTCGCCGAATTTTCCGCACCTTGCCGCCCAGTCCGCCGCCTATCTGGAGATCCAGCTGAAATCCTACCGGGGCCATAGCCGCGCCGATCCGGCCGGTTATGAATACATGTGGGGGCTCAGTGCGCGGCTGACGGATGCACAGATCGCTGACCTGGCGGCGTATTTTTCCAGCCAGCGTCCGCCGGCTGGAAAGCCGGGCGAACCGATGCTGATTGCGGCCGGCAAGACCATTTATGACGACGGCATTCCGGCCAGTAACACCCCGAATTGTGTGAACTGTCATGGAGCCA
>CANFED010000384.1 GCA_947445995.1 Oxalobacteraceae bacterium
CTTTGGGCTGATCTTGATCGGCAGAAGTGATGCGCATGAGCGGCTCGTGTTGAATTGTCAAAAAATAGGCGAAAAAACCTGCCGAAAAAATCAAGGCGCGATGAAATGGGTTGCAAGTTGGTTACCGCAGATTGTACCAACTCATCCGTTGTTTACTGATCGTTTGCATCGGCTTTCAAGTGTGTGCCGCTCTGTCCTGCATGCTCAAATTTCCTGCGCGGGCATGAAATTATGTTGCACTGCTGCATAAATCTTGCATTGACTTTGCATTTTTTCACGCCTAGTATCATTTCAAATTGTTCGCAAAAAGAACTAATGTTCGCATAGCGAACAATCAAAAAAAGTTGAATGCAAAAAACAAGACGTTTTCTGCCGTGGATAACCCCTTCAAGGGAACGCATCAATGATTGATAAAGAAATAGCTTCGTTAACCGCAGCGGTCGCCGACATCCACCACGGTGCCACCATCATGATCGGTGGCTTCGGCAATGCGGGCATGCCGTCAGCACTGATTGATGCGCTTATTGATCAGGGTGCAAACGACCTGACCATCATCAACAATAACGCCGGCAATGGCGAGACCGGCTTGGCCGCACTGCTGAAGACCGGGCGCGTGCGCAAGATCATTTGCTCATTTCCGCGTCAGGCCGACTCGCACATCTTTGACGCGCTTTATCGTGCCGGAAAGATCGAGCTGGAGCTGGTCCCGCAAGGCAATCTGGCTGAGCGCATCCGTGCCGCCAGTGCCGGAATAGGTGGATTCTTCACGCCGACTGGCTACGGCACGCAGCTTGCAGAAGGCAAGGAAACGCGGGAAATCGATGGTCGCCAGTATGTATTCGAGCTGCCACTGCATGCCGATTTTGCCTTGGTCAAGGCGTTTGCTGCCGACCGCTGGGGCAATCTGGTGTATCGCAAAACCGCGCGCAATTTCGGTCCGATCATGGCGGCAGCAGCAAAAACATCCATCGTGCAAGTCGATAAGATCGTGCCGCTAGGCCAACTCGATCCGGAGGCGATCATTACCCCCGGCATTTTCGTTCAACGCATCGTCGTTGCAAGTAGCGCCAGCGCAATCAAGGAGGCAGCGTAATGCCGGATATCGAGAAAATTGGGACGCAGATCACAAAGCGCTTGAGCCGAACTGAAATGGCGCAACGCGTCGCGCATGACCTGCCGGATGGTGCCTACGTCAATCTGGGCATCGGCGTGCCGACTATGGTGGCCAACCATATCGGTAGTGAGCGCGAAATTATTTTGCATAGCGAGAACGGCGTGATCGGCATGGGCCCGGCACCGGCCAAGACCAATGAAGATCAGGATCTGATCAATGCCGGCAAACAGTTCGTCACGCTCTTGCCAGGCGGTGCTTATTTTCACCATGCGGACTCGTTTGCAATGATGCGCGGCGGCCACCTCGATTATTGCGTGCTGGGTGCGTTCCAGGTGTCGGTGCAGGGCGATTTGTCCAACTGGCATACCGGTGCATCGGATGCAATCCCGGCAGTTGGAGGCGCAATGGATTTGGCGATAGGTGCGAAACAGGTCTACGTGATGATGGAGCACTTGACCAAGCAGGGGGAAAGCAAGATCGTGCAGACTTGCAGCTATCCGGTGACGGCCAAGGGGTGCGTGAACCGCATCTACACTGACTTGGCGATGATCGACGTTACCGACGCAGGGCTGGTGGTACGCGAAATTTATGCCGACATCGATTTTGATGGCATAGAAAAATTGACTGGCGTGACGTTGATTAATGGCTGCAACGAACAAGCGCTGCAGGCTGAATGACGTATTTATCTGCAACGCGATTGGTAAATTAGGCAACACCGCAACCCCCACATTGCAATGAGATGGTCCGCTTTGCAATCGATTATCAACCAGCATTGAAAACTATAAAAAATTTCGGAGACATGATGAATACCAAACTCAGTTACAAATACCGTCGTCCGCTCGCTGTCCTGATCGCATCGTTGCTGCTGACTGGCACCAACGTCGGTGCTCAGGAAAAGCTCGGCATTTCCGATGACGTGGTCAAGGTAGGACTGTTGCTGGATTTGTCAGGCGTTTACGCCGATATCGCAGGAAAGGGCACAGCGACTGCGGTGCAGATGGCGATCGATGATTTCGGCGGAAAGGTATTGGGCAAGAAAATTGAATTGGTATTTGCCGACCATAACAACAAGGCCGATATCGCAGCCTCCAAAGCGCGCGAATGGTTCGATACCGCCAAAGTCGATGCACTGCTTGATGTCGCCGGTTCGGCAACTGCATTGTCGGCATTGGAAGTGGCCAAACAGAAAAACAAGATCGTCATTTTTAACGGTCCGGGCACGCAACGCATTACCAACGACTTGTGTACGCCGATTTCGGTGCATTACGTTTATGACACCTATTCACTGGCCAATGTGACGGCCAAGGCCATGGTGAAAAAAGGTGGCGATACCTGGTACTTCCTGTCTGCTGACTGGGCCTTCGGCGCGGCGTTGCAACAAAATGCCTCCGAAGTGGTCAAGGAGGCCGGCGGCAAGGTCCTCGGTGCTTCCAAGCATCCCAGCAATGCAGCGGATTTCTCTTCCTACCTGATGCAAGCCCAAGCCAGCGGCGCAAAAGTGATCGGCTTGGCAAATTCCGGTGCCGACACGGTCAATGCGATCAAGGGTGCGCAAGAATTCGGCTTGATGCGCTCTGGAAAACAGAAGCTGGCCGGCCTGCTGATGTTCATCAATGACATCCACGCGCTCGGTTTGCAAAATGCCCAGGGCCTGTTGTTGTCGGAAGCCTTTTATTGGGATATGAATAACGAGACGCGCGCCTGGTCGCGTCGCTATTTTGAAAAAACCAAGAGCATGCCAAACATGATCCAGGCCGGCGCCTACTCGTCGATGACACATTATCTTCAGGCAATCCAGGCAAGCGGCACCGATGACACCGCGACGGTGATGGCGAAAATGAAGGCCATGCCGATCAATGACTTCTTTGCGAAAAATGGCAGGATCCGCGAAGACGGCCGCATGGTGCATGACATGTACC
This sequence comes from Oxalobacteraceae bacterium, assembly GCA_947445995.1. Lineage (GTDB taxonomy): Bacteria > Pseudomonadota > Gammaproteobacteria > Burkholderiales > Burkholderiaceae_D > Actimicrobium. The sequence continues at coordinate 3,034 of CANFED010000384.1, forward strand.
TGTTCGAAGTCAAAAAGCCATCCGAGTCGAAAACGCCTTGGGATTACTACAATCTGGTGGGCACGGTACCTGCCGACCAGGCGTTCATGCCGTTGTCGAAATCGGATTGCTCACTAGTCAAGAAATAGGCTGACCGGCCTATTGTCCGCCGGACTGCGTGCTGCCTGATGCGATGGCATCCATCGGATACAGGTCGTACGCGGTGGTCCAACCTTGGTGAACGTCGGGCGCGAACCTGCGCAAGCGACAAAAGACACTGAAAAAGACGTCGTTGCATCCCCCATATCCGATCCCTGCGATCACGCTAAAGAGACCCGAGTCATGGCAAATTCTCGTTGGAAAAAACGTCCTCCTGGATCGAACTGGGGCGATTTTGGTCCTGATGACCAACTCGGTCGACTCAATCTGCTCACCGCTGACAAGCTGCGGCAAGGCGTGGCTGAGGTAAGAGAAGGAAAAAATTTCTGCCTCAGCTTGCCGCTGGATTATCCCGGTGGCAGTGTGCTGAACCCGAATCGTTATCC
>CANFED010000385.1 GCA_947445995.1 Oxalobacteraceae bacterium
ACGATTGACCCAGACCCAGTGCTGTCAATTGGCCAACGGCTTCATAGGTCAGCGTACCCGAGCGCGAGACCACGCCGATACGGCCGGCCTTGTGGATATGGCCCGGCATGATGCCGATCTTGATTTGGTCAGGAGTGATCAGGCCAGGGCAGTTTGGTCCGAGCAGCAAGGTCTTGCTGCCGGATTTGGCCATGCGGTCTTTCAACGCCATCATGTCGCGAACGGGAATGCCTTCGGTGATGCAGATGGCGAGGTCGAGTTCGGCTTCGACCGCTTCCCAGATCGCGGCAGCAGCGCCGGCTGGCGGGACGTAAATCACCGATACGTTGACGCCGGTCTTGGCCTTGGCTTCAGCAACGTTGGCAAAAATCGGAATGCCTTCGAAATCTTCGCCGGCTTTCTTCGGGTTGACGCCGGCGACGAAGCAATTCGCGCCGTTGGCATAGTCACGGCACATGCGCGTATGGAATTGGCCGGTCTTGCCGGTAATTCCCTGGGTTACGACTTTGGTATCTTTATTGATCAGAATCGACATAGTTATTCCTAGTAGCTCGTGGTGGGGCGCGCGGGTTAGTGTGCTTTGGCGGCAGCAACTACCTGGCGGGCGGCGTCTTCCATCGTGTCGGCTGCAATGATCGGCAGGCCGGACTCGGCGAGCATTTTCTTGCCCAGGTCTTCGTTGGTGCCCTTCATGCGCACGACCAGCGGTACGGTCAGCGAGACGGCTTTGGAGGCAACGATCACGCCTTCAGCGATCACGTCACACTTCATGATGCCGCCGAAGATGTTGACCAGAATGGCTTTCAGGCCTGGATTCTTCAACATGATCTTGAAGGCTTCGGTGACTTTTTCTGCCGTGGCTCCACCGCCGACATCCAGGAAGTTGGCTGGCTCGCCGCCAAACAATTTGATGGTATCCATCGTGGCCATGGCCAGACCGGCACCGTTGACCAGGCAACCGATGTCGCCGTCGAGCGAGATGTAGGCCAGATCAAATTTCGAGGCTTCAACTTCGGCCGCGTCTTCTTCGTCCAGATCGCGATAAGCAACGATTTCTGGCTGGCGATACAGCGCGTTGGCGTCAAAGTTGAACTTGGCGTCGAGCGCGATGACCTTGCCGGAACCGGTCAGGATCAGCGGGTTAATTTCGGCCAGCGCTGCATCGGTTTCCCAGTAAGCCTTGTACAAACCTTGCAACTGGGTGCGGGCGTCGACGATCGAGGCCGCCGGCACGCCAATTTTTGCAGCAATGCCGTCGGCTTCAGCATCGGTCAGGCCGACTGCCGGATCGATGGCGATGTGGTGCAGCAGCTCGGGATGGCTCTCGGCGACTTCTTCGATGTCCATGCCGCCTTCGCTCGATGCCATCAACACCACGCGTTGCGTGACGCGATCGGTCACCAGGCTGACGTACAGTTCCTTGGCGATATCAGCGCCTTCTTCGATCAGCAGGCGACGCACTTGCTGGCCTTCCGGGCTGGTCTGGTGCGTGACCAGTTGCATGCCGAGGATGGCCGTGGCGTATTCGCGCACTTGCTCGAGTGTCTTGGCAACCTTGACGCCGCCGCCTTTGCCGCGACCGCCTGCATGAATCTGGGCCTTGACGACCCAGACCGGACCACCAAGTGTCTCGGCCGCCTTGACGGCATCCTCGACGGAATTACATGGAATACCGCGCGGTGTGGTGACGCCGTATTTGCGGAGGATTTCTTTACCCTGATACTCATGGATTTTCATGCGAGCTTCCCTTCAGACGCTGATCGTAAAAATGCTGGTTGACTAACTGGATTGAAACGGTTCCGCGACCTTGGCAACCCATCGCGGATAGTAGAGCGCGACCGCTGCGCCATCGGTGCGCAAGGCATGACAGCGGTCGAGTTGAAAGGGTTGGCTTTGCTGATCGTCGGCAGCACTGCTGCCGTCACGCGTGTCGATGACCTCACCGGAGAGCGCCTGGATCGCGGCGGTCGGCAGAATCTGCGCCAGTTCGGTCAGATGGGTACAGCCACCTGTGCCACCGAGCCGCAGTGTCAGCTGACGACGAAAATTACGCATCAGATTGAGGCCAACCATCGCCTGATAGGCGGGACTGATGGTGTCGCAATAACCGGGATACGGTACCGCATCCGAGACGGCTTCGACGGCAAGAATATCCAGACTGACGTTGATGGTCAGGCGCAGCTTGAGGTCGTGAATTGGCATGCCTGCCGCACGTGCGCCGGACGCCAGTGGGACCACACGGGTCTTGATATCGGTAATTTGTGCCTCGATATCCCATAAATTGTCGTCACGTGCATACGCCTCGACCTTGAGGGTACGGGTATGTTTGAGCGCACGACGAGAAACGGGTGGAGATAGGGGCATTCGGACCACTGCCATAAAAGAGCGACAACGAAGATAACTGCCGCATTTGCGTTCAGTGAAAGCAGATTCTGCATTCACAACCGCTCATGCGGCACTGCAAAAACCGGGAAAGTGTAGCACAGCTCAATTTGCCGTTACCACCAGGTAAAGCGATACGAAGGATATTTGGCGTTGTACCTTGCCTGTGGTGTCCTGCTGCTGTCCTGCTGCTGTCGGGTTGCTGCAGGAATACTTCAATCGGCGTCGTCCGGAAACCACTCATCACCGCCTCGCAGACGCATCACCGACTCGATGGCCTTGTGAGAAAAACCGCGCTGCTGCAGGAACCGCATTTGCTTGCCGCGTTCGCTCGCGTCGGCCGCTGGCGTGCCGAATTTTTTGAGCCAGACATCACGGGCGCGGGCCACCTCGTCAACCTGCAGACGACCTTTCAGCTCGGTCAGCGCGTCGCCCTGGATACCGTGGCTTTGCAATTCGGAAACGATACGACTGTTGCCGTACCGGGCGGCACGGCGATGGATCAGGGATTCGGAGAAGCGGGCTTGCGACAGGAACTTGGCATTTTCGAGCCAGTCGAGGAGTGCCTCGACATCGTCACCGTCCTGCACGTGGCGCTGCAGTTTGCGCGCCAGTTCAAGGCGACTGTGTTCGCGCATCGACAGGAAGCGCAAGGCCCGCGCCTTCAGGCTGACAACTGGCCTTGCCATCAGGCCGGCAAGACAGGTATCAGTCCGTCAGCGCGGGCGGTGTCGTTCATTCGGCGACGACATCCTTGCCTTCGGCGACGGATTTTTCAGCGGCCTTGTCGGCAGCTTTTTTCTTGGCCGGTTCGGACGACTTGATCGCGCCGAGTTCAGGCACGCCCAGCGAAGCGCGTACCTTGTTCTCGATTTCGCGCGCCAGCTCCGGACGTTCTTTCAGGAAGGTGCGTGCATTGTCCTTGCCTTGGCCGATACGTTCGCCGTTGTAGCTGTACCAGGCACCGGCCTTTTCGACGATCTTGGCATCGGCACCCAGATCGAGGATTTCACCTTCGCGTGATACGCCTTCGCCATACAGGATGTCGAAATGCGCTTCGCGAAATGGCGGTGCGATCTTGTTCTTGACGACCTTGACTTTGGTCTCGTTACCGATGACTTCGTCGCCGGACTTGATCGAACCGGTGCGGCGAATGTCTAGCCGTACCGACGCAT
>CANFED010000386.1 GCA_947445995.1 Oxalobacteraceae bacterium
AGCGCAATACGATCGCGCCAATGATGCCAATCATCAGTACCCGCTTCTGGAAGGCCGTAGGCACGGCGAAGTAGGTGAAGATCAGCAGAAATACAAAGATGTTGTCCACCGCCAGCGACTTCTCGATCAAATAGCCGGTCAGAAACTCCAGTGCCTTTGTGTTGGCGATATCAGTTGACCCGGTCGCATCTTTGACAGCCCACCAGAACAGAACGTTGAACAACAAGCTGAGACCAATCCAGACTAGCGACCACTTCAGCGCCTCTTTGACGCCAATATCATGCGCGCCCTGCTTTCTAAGTACGAAAAAATCAACGAATAACGACGCCAGCACGATGCCGCCGAACGTAATCCACAGCCAGAGGGGGGCAATTGTTTGCATGGGGAACTTCCAGGTGGTGGGTTAGCAATCCTCTCCAGAGAACTTGCTTGTGCTACGAGCGAACGCGCCGGCGCAGAACAGACCCAAGTCTAGCGGCATATCCACATGTTTATACTGATAAATTCACCGATAAGCCTCGCAAAAACAGGAATGTTTCCGCGAATTTCCGGGCGCATCAACACATAGGGATCTCACGGAGCAATTGCGGAATGGCTCTGCAAACAGCTCGTAAGGTGCAAAAACCGAAGGGCATTGCACCGCACGCAAATCATTCGGTGCAATGCCCTGCGGTTATCGCACCCTACGCGACTGCGGTAGATGCGCGACCCGGCTTGCGCTCACTGACAATCTGCGGCGCAGGCACAGGCAAGCCGCTCGATTGCAGATAACGGGTAATCCGATCTGCTATGAATTCCGTGGTGAACTCGCGTATCAGCGGCAAGTTCAAGGCCTCGAACACCGGCATCCAACTATCGCTGCCCTGCACGCTGCGGCGCACCCGCAAGCGCGGATTGAACTGGTACCAGCCTTGCATCACACGCACGAACAAGTCCCGGTTGTACACGTAGTCACGTTCAACCTCATTGCGCGCCAGGACGCCGGAGATGGTCTGGCGCTGGCGACGCTGCGGCCGAACTACATTGGCCGGCATGTGTTGCCAGGCCTCGACGATTGCAGCGGACTCGAAGGCGGCATACCGTCGGCGCTGGGATTGCGTGAAGCGCGACGAGAACAGCACCCACATCGTCTGGAACAAAAAATATTCGGCCAGGTGTTGATCAATGCGGACCAACCGGTCGCCGCTGCTGACATCGATGGACGGCGGTGCCAGCAATTCATACAGCAGGGCAAATGGCCCTTGCGCAAACTCCTTGTCGAGAAAGGCTTCCCGCATCGCCCAGTGCAGCGCATTCCAGCCGTAGTGATCGACGGCCTCGCGGTCGGCACCGCGTTCGAGCAAGGCATTGATCAATGCGACATTGCCGGCAATCGCTGCCACCATTAGCGGCGTCTGGTTCAGCGGCAAGCGGTGATCGACGCCGTACTGGTCGCACTGGCGCAAGATATCCTTGACGTGATTCGTGAAGTACGGCGAATAGCTCTTGCCCTGCAGCGCCGTGCGCTGCGATTCAAAATTGCGCGCCACGTCAAACTTGGCATCGACCACCAGCCACTTCGCCAGCATCGGTAAATCGAAGCAGGTGGCGATGTCGTAGAGTTGCTGGCGCTGCTTGCTGCCGGGAGTCTGCTCACGCAGGACATTGACCAGCAACTCGCGTGTCTTGTCGGTATCAAAGACCGGCCACGGCACGGCAGCCTGGCGCAGGATATCGCGCCGGATCGCTTCGGCCTGTTCCTGCTTGCCTTGCAGTTCGAGCTTGCGCGCTTCCTTTTGCCAGTCATCCATCGACGAACGGCCAGCCTCGACCTGCACCGCAGCGCCGCTGGCCAGGTCAAGCAGATCGAACAGCGGATGACGGGTGTCGGACTCGACCACATACAGATTAGTGATCGCCCGTGTCAACGCCACGTACAGCGCATTGACGAAGAACTTGTAGACCTCCATCGATTTGTCGGACTTGTCGCGCGCACGCCGGTAGTCGAGCGTCTCGGTGTCCAGCGCCTGCTTGTCGACCCCCTCGGCAATACTGGCGAACTCGGCGCGGTGATCCGACACAAAGCGGTACAGCACGATATTGTCGTATTCGAGTCCCTTCGCTTCATGGATGGAAAACAGCAGCGGCGTGCCGAAATGCTGGCGCGCGGCAGGCTTGTCTTCGTCGCGCATGACCAGCACCGCAAAGCGCGTCGATTGCCGGGTCTGGCGATCGAGATCGCGCATAACGTTGTCCTTGTCAGCCATCAGCGCAACTTGTCCGGTGACCCCGCCGACACTGCTAACCAGGAAATTGCTCTCGCGATCAATCGAACCGAAGCGCTGCTGCTTAATCTTCAGTAACTGGTTAGCGACACGCGTGGCTTCGGTGCCATTGCGGAAATTGGTAGTCAGCACGCGCAAGGCTTGCCGCTCGGCCAGCGCCGGATCGTGCCAGAACAGACTGCGCACGGTCGCCCACGAAAAAAAGTTCGGATGCACGATCTGGTTCGAATCGCCACACAGCAGGAACTGGCCGGGTTGCTTGAGCGTGCGCAACACCAGCGCGAGCTGGACGGCGGTCAGATCCTGCACTTCATCGATCACGACGAAGTCATAACGCGGCGCGGCCAGCGCTTGCCATTGCCGGGACACCAGATTGACATCGAACAGACCACTGTCAGCCAGCCACGCACGATACTTATCGAACAGGTCGTAGAGCGCGAGCCGCTGCTCGTCACTGAAAATCGACTGCCGAATTCCTAGCGCCAGATAGGCACCACGATCCAGCACCCCGGTACTGCCAGCGGTGATAACGCCGCGAATTTCTTCGAACGCCTGGTGCGCATCCATGCCCTTGAAGCCGACCCGCACGCGCTCGAACCAGCCGGCGAAATCGCGCCACAGCGCCTCGCGCCCGAGCGGTACCCGGATCGATTCAAGGAATTCACGATACGACAGAAAGAGCGCGTCCTGCCCGGAGTGTTCGTAGCCGTTGGCGTAATACAGATCACGCGCATTGCGGGCCAGAAAAGCCGAGTGCGTGACATACAGCACATCGCCGCCGGCCTGCTTGAGCTTTTCGAGAGTCAGCGCGGTCTTGCCACTGCCGGCGCTACCGACCACGATCAGCGGCGGCGACTGACGGAAAATATCGTCCTGGGCGGCATCGAACGACATCGGCTTGTCGAGCAAATGAATGATCGGCGAATCGGGATGCAGGTAGCGCAGCTCCTGTGCTTCCTGCCGCGCCTCGGGCAGATCGAGGGCGGCCATGTCAGGAATACGCGCCTCATCGACCACTGCGCCACGCAAGAATCGCGACTTGTCGTAATCATGGTTCAGGATGACTTCGAGCATCAGTGCACAGACCTGTTCGCCGTGGCGCACCAGCGAAAACAGCAAGCGGTCGGCGTCCCCGAGCTTGGCGCGGTAGAACTTGCCATGATGGAGGCTGACCAGTTTCTTGACCTGCGCACCGGCGAAGTCATCCCGCTCGATGGCGGCGACCACCTTGCGGTAGGCGGCGCTGACCCCGCTCGTATCGAGGCCGAGATATTCG
>CANFED010000387.1 GCA_947445995.1 Oxalobacteraceae bacterium
CAATATTGCCGACCACGATCATCAAATTGACTGCCAGTTGTTGCGGCTGCCGGGCCAGCGCATCAAGCAACTGCGCCAGCAATTCGATCGGTGCGGTTTCGTCGCCATGCACGCCGACCGACAACAGCACGCTGGCACGGGACGGATCACCAACGATCTGCACGACGCCGGCCGCCGGTTCGCTGACGGCAAAACCGGCGGCGATAAAGTGCGGCACGATGCCGCTGAAATCCGCAGCGGCCAGCGCCGCGACAGCCGGTGGCAACGTCACGCTGCGCGTGCCACCGCAGCAGGCATCATGCTCGCCACCGTATCGCCAACCGCATCGGCCAGCGACCAGGCTTGCAGCACGGCAGACTCGAGACCGGTTTGCGCTGGTGTCAGCGTCAGGTTCAGTCCCGCGATGGCAGCGGCAATCACGCCGGCCGGATTGGCCGACAGTTGCGGCAGCACATGCGTGAGCAAGCGTTGCTGGGCGCGTCGCAAGGCCTGCAAAGCATGGCTTCGCAAACCATCCTGCGCCGGACTGGCCGATGGCTGCGTCAAGGCGCGCTCGAGCAGGTCGATGCCGGACTGGCGGCGCAACAGCATCCCTGCCTGCAGGAACACCGTCAGGCTCATGCCAGCCGGACGCGGCACCGACAATGCCGCAAACAGGAAGTCGGCCATGCCGGCGATGGCATCGAGACTGCGCACCGCCGCCACGAAATCGGCTGGCAAGCTATCTGCCTGATCGGCCAGCGCCAGATCGGCATCACCGACCAGCGCACGAACCGCAGCGGCGTCGGCAAAGAGACTAGTGAGTTCATCCATGCTGCCCGCTGCGCGACGCTGCTCCGCCGGCACCGACAGCACACCGGCCATGACTGCCTGCTGCAACACGCGGGTACGACGATCAATATCTTTCGAGACTGCCACCGGCACCGTCAGCGCATGCTTGTCGAGGGTTGCGAACAGCGGTGCCAGATTCAGTGCAGACCAGGCACGGGCCCAGGCGCACACGACTTCGGTGCTGCTGACGCGGAACTGCTGTGCCAGCAAGCCGACCTGCAACGGCCCGCAACGGTTGACGACTTCGTTGGCCAGCACCGTGGCCAGGATCGCATTGGCCAGCGGATGCGCAAGCGGATCGCGACTGGCCACCAGTGCCGGCGGAAAGTACGGCGTCAGCACGGTGCGCGCCCAGCTTTCCTCGATCAGCGCCGATTTTGCCAGCAGCGCCTTGAAATGGTTCTTGACGTTGGCAATCACCACCGCCAGTTCCGGTGCGCTCAGGCCGTTGCCGAGCGCTTGCCGGCGCGCCAGTTCGGCGGCGCTCGGCAACTGCTCCAGTTCGCGCGACAGCACGCCGTCGGCATCGAGTTCGTTGATCAGCGCGGCATAGGCATCCTGCACGGTGCGGTCTTGCTGGCCTTGGGTTTCGCGTGTCAGCAAATGGGTTTGCAGCGTGTTGTCGCGTAAGACCAGCCGTTCGATGTCGTCGGTGATTTCGGTGAGCATCGTGTTGCGCCGGGTCGCATCGAGGGTGCCGGCATTGACTTCGGTATCGAGCCAGATCTTGACGTTGACTTCATGGTCGGAGCAATCGACGCCGGCCGAATTGTCGATCGCATCAGTGAAGATTGCGCCACCGGCCATCGCAAACTCGATGCGGCCGGCTTGCGTTGCACCGAGGTTGCCGCCTTCGGCAACGACCTTGCAGCGCAGCGCCTTGCCGTCGACGCGGATGGCATCGTTGGCGCGATCCTTGACTTGCTCATGGCTCTCGGTCGAAGCCTTGATGTAAGTGCCGATACCGCCGTTGTAGAACAGGTCGACCGGTGCCAGCAGGATCTGGTGCAGCAAGGCTTCCGGTGCCAGGCTGGTCGCGTCGATGCCGAGCGCGGTGCGTGCTTCGGGCGATAGCGCGATGCTGCGCGTACTGCGCGGCCACACGCCACCGCCTTGTGACATCAGCGATTTGTCGTAGTCATCCCACGACGAGCGCGGCAACGCGAACAGCCGCTGACGTTCGGCAAACGAGGTCGTCACGTCCGGGGTCGGGTCGATGAAAATGTGGCGATGATCGAAAGCAGCCACCAGCTTGAGCTGGCGCGACAGCAGCACGCCATTGCCGAACACGTCGCCCGACATGTCACCGACACCGACCATCGTGATCGGCGTGGTGTTGATGTCATGCTCCATTTCATAGAAGTGACGCTTGACGGCTTCCCATGCGCCCTTGGCGGTGATGCCGAGTTTCTTGTGGTCGTAGCCGTTCGAGCCGCCGGACGCGAACGCATCGCCAAGCCAGAAGCCGCGCTGCACCGCAATCCCGTTGGCGATATCGGAGAAAGTCGCGGTGCCCTTGTCGGCCGCCACCACCAGATACGGATCGGCACTGTCGTAGCAGACCGTATCGGCCGGCGGCAAGATGTTGCCCTGCTCGCGGTTGTCGGTCAGGTCGAGCAGGCCGGCGATGAACAGGCGGTAGACGGCTTCGCCTTCGGCCGCAATGGTTTCGCGTGCGGCATCCTTGGGCATCATCTTGCAGACAAAACCGCCCTTGGCACCCGCCGGTACGATGACAGCATTCTTGACCATCTGGGCCTTGACCAGGCCCATCACTTCGGTGCGGTAATCCTCCATCCGGTCGGACCAGCGCAGGCCGCCGCGAGCCACCGGACCACCGCGCAAATGGACCCCTTCGAAGCGCCGGGCGAACACGAAAATTTCGCGGTACGGACGCGGCTCGGGCAGCAAGGCCAGCGCGCTGGCGTCGAACTTCAACAGCAGCGTGTCGCCGCGCTGACCGCTCTGGAAATACGAGGTGCGCAAGGTTCCCAGCATCAGGTCGGCAATACTGCGCAGGATGTCTTCGGTATCGGCGTGATTGACGTCAAGCAGGTTGCTGCGCAGCGCTGACAGCGCAGCCGTGCCCGCCGCACGCTGCAGGTCACTGGTAGACGGATCAAAACGTTGCTGGAAACTTTCGACCAGGGTCCGCACATGGCCGGGCTGCTTGCGCAGGCAATCGGCGATGTAACGCAAGCTGAAGCGGCAACCGGCCTGCCGCCAGTAACTGGCATAGGCGCGGATGACCTGCACCTCGCGCAGCCGCAAGCCGGCTTCGATGGCCAGGCCATTCATGCGGCCGTCTTCGGCCTGGTCATTGAACAGTGCCTCGAACAGTTCCTGCGCCGCCTCGGCCACACGGGTCTGGCTCAACTTGGCCGCGCTGGCCGGATCGACGCTCAGGCTGGTGATGAAATAATCGGCCGCGTCGGCCACCGACATCTTGTAGGTCTGCTCGCGCTCGATCTCGACGCCGGCATTGTGCAACGCCGGCAGGATCATCGACAGGGACGGCACGCTGTTGATCGAAAACAGACGGATGCTGACCCGGTTGCCGTCCGCGCTGTCGCCATCGATGCGCACCGTCACCGGTGCTGCCGAGGCCGCCCGCTGCAAATTGAGGACGTCGCGGTAAGCCACTTGCGGCGAGGTCGCTGCCACATAGTTGACCGACAGGGCTGCGCG
>CANFED010000388.1 GCA_947445995.1 Oxalobacteraceae bacterium
GACCCGACCGATGCGGGGATGCAGGTAGGCGTGGTGGTTGACTTCGTCGATGCGCACGATGCCCTGTGGTGCGGCAATCTCCATTCCCGGCAACACTTCCAGCAACCGATCCGGATCTTCACTGTCGGCTTGCGTAATCGCGCAGGCCAGCAGATGGGTCTGGAAATACGCCGCTTCCCAGCACATGTTGGTCACCGCGTCGGTACCGAACATGTCCTGGTAACGGCGCACCGCGCGACGATTTTCGGTCGTCGCGATCGACTGAAAATACGTGGCACAAGTGATGTGACCTTCGGCCAGATCCGCACCCATCAGCGCGACCTCGGTCTCGCTGGTCATGTGGCTCGCGATGGGTGTCACGTAAGGATCGAAGCCCGCAGCGGCGAAGGCCCGGTAGAACAGGGCAATGCCGTCACCGACCACGGTGGAGAAAATGAAGTCCGGTGCCTGCGCCTTGATGCGCCGTGCGATTTCCAGATAACTCTCCGCCGTCGCGGATAGCGGCAGATAAGTTTCGGCGACCTTGAGTCCGCCACGTTCGCTGATGAGGTCGTTCATGACCCGGTTGGATTCATGCGGACAGACAAAATCCGAACCGACCATCGCGACCCGCGCACCAAAATGCGAGAGCATGAATTCGGCAATCGGCAGGGCGTTCTGGTTAGGAGCCGCGCCGGTGTAGATGACGTTGCGGCTGTACTCGAAACCTTCATACGGCGTGCCGTAAAACAGCAGCGCATTGTGTCGCTCCATCACCGGCACGACCGCCTTGCGCGCGTTCGACAGATAGCAGCCCATGAACAGCCGGACACCCTGTTCGGCGATTAATTCTTCGGCCAGTGCGGCATAGCGGCCGGGCACGCCACCGGGGTCGCGCAGCACCAGTTCGATTTCGCGGCCCAGCACGCCGCCGGCATCGTTGAGTTCTTTGACAGCGAGCACGATGGCGTCACGCTGGCTGCGTTCGGCTGCGGCAGTGATGCCGCTATCGGAATACAGAAGCCCGATTTTAATCGGGCTGGATCGGTCTGGAAGCATGCAGAAAGTGCCTCAGTCTCAGGCATCCGTGGAGAGTTGGAAATTTATAATACTGCATAGTATGTCGACATGCGCAGAAGATTTCGATGCTTCATGATGGGTCGCCAGCGCTGCGCCAGTTGTGTGCGCACGAGCAAAAAAAGTGCAAAAACGCCACCGATATTCTTCGGTGCCTCGTGTGTTATTTGTACGAGCAATCCCGCTTCAACCCGCGCTGAAATAGCAGCTGACGCCCGGCGCAAGACCCGGATTCAGTCCGGATTTCGGGTCCTTGCCACCGGCCTGAATCCGCGTTACCGGTGGTAGTCAGGATGGTGGCACGACCCTTGCGTCAGTCATCGGGAAGGTTTTAATTTTCAGCTTCCAGTGAAATTGAAAACCTCGTTGCTCAAGACAAAGGCGTCCTGAGCGACACCGGCCAAAAACGTCCGCAACCAAGCAATTGGTGCGGGCTTTTTTTTTGGAAAATCAGCATGTTCAATCGGAGTGCTCAATGAAAAGACGTGATTTCTTGTCCGTAGCAGGCGCGGGTGTGGTGGCTGCGACATTACCTTCAACACTGCTGGCCGCACCGGCGGGCGAGCCGATCAAGCTCGGTCTGCTGTTCTCGCAGTCCGGCACGATGGCCAATAACGAGTCGCTGCTCAAGGACACGGCATTGATGACGATTGACCAGATCAACGCCAGGGGCGGCGTGCTGGGACGGCCGCTGCTGGGCGTGGTGGTCGACCCGGCCTCGGACTGGCCGATGTATGCGCAGATGACCAAGCAACTGATTTTGCGCGACAAGGTGGCCGCCACATTTGGCTGCTGGACCTCGGTCTCGCGCAAGACGGTCTTGCCGGTGGTCGAGTCCAATGACAGCCTGCTGTTTTATCCGCTGCACTTCGAAGGCGAAGAGCAATCAAAGAATGTGGTGTATCTCAATTCGCCGCCAAGCAGCTCGGTGCTGCCGGCCATCGAGTACCTGATGGGACCGCAGGGTGGCGAGGCAAAACGCTTCTTCATGGTCGGTAGCGATTACGTCTGGCCGCGCACGATCAACAAGATGCTCAAGGGGTATTTCAAGACCAAGAACATCCCGGATTCCGCACTGCGCGAGCAATACGTACCGTTCGGTCACTCCAACTTCCAGAGCATCGTGCGCGACATCAAGGAGTTCGCCGCACTGCCGGGCGGCCAGGCAATCGTGGTACTGACCGTCGTCGGTGATTCGATTCCGGCGATGTTCAAGGAAGCCATCAACCAGGGCGTGCGTGCGACCGAGATTCCGATTCTCGGCCTTGATGTCGTCGACAGTGATCTCGAAGGACTCGACACCAAACCGCTGGTCGGTCACCTGAGTTGCTGGTGCTATTTCCAGAACGTCGACAACCCGCTGAACCGCCAGTTCAAGTCGGAATGGAGCAGCTACGTCAAGGCCAACAAGCTCAAGCACCGGCCTGACATGGTGATCGATCCGATGGTCTCGACCTACCTCGGCATCAACCTCTGGGCCAAGGCCGCGCAGAAAGCCAAGTCCGTCGCCACCGGTCCGGTGCGCAAGGCACTGGCAGGCATGACGATTGCCGACCCGGCCGGTTACACCGCAAAGATGGACATGGAGAACCAGTACCTGTGGCGCGGCGACATGATCGGCTCGATCAATGCCAAGCAGGGTTTCGACATTCTCTGGAAGTCCAAGGACATCGTGGCACCGGTGCCGTACAGCCCGTTCATGAAGGGATAAGGAAGTCATCCGGTGCTGGCACGCCAGCACCGGCGCATGACCGCAAGCGCTGTTCCGAATTCGTCTTACAACAAGGCCGCTCATGAAACGATGGACAACTGCCGTACGGTTTGCCTGCCAACTGACGCTGCTGATGCTGTGCCTGCACTGGTCGGTAGCAGTGCGCGCACAGAACATCAGCGCACCGGCGCTGCAGCAGCAGCGACTGACCAGCATTACCGGTCTGTGTGCCGATGAGCCCGGTGCCGGTCCGTCGCAGGCACTGGCCCGTCTGGTCGGTCATGGCGTGGCAGGCAATCCGCTTGAGCGCGCCTGGGCCCAGCGGGTCATTGCCGCCATCCGCAACGCGGCGCTGCTTTGTCCGCCGTCGGGCACGCCGGTGCTAGCCGATACGGCGCAGCAGATCGATGCCGTGACGCTGCTGGCGGTCAGCACTCTGCCGGCCGAACTGGTGTATGTCCCGAACATGATCGTGCGGCGCAAGCTGGCTGTGGCGGCCGCCGAACTCAACCTGTTCAGCAGCATCCTGGCCGAGCGTGAGCAGGCCGCGTCGCAGGTCGACAAGTTCTATGCACTGATGGACCGCGACATCATCAACGCCGCCCTGGCACGCGAGAAGGATGCCCAGGTCCATGCGACGCTCACGCTGGCGATGGCCAAGCGCGGACTGGAAAGCGCGTCGATCGAGGAACGCCGGCGTGCCATCGACATCGTCGCCAGCGTGCCCAGCCTGGCCTCGC
>CANFED010000389.1 GCA_947445995.1 Oxalobacteraceae bacterium
AGTTCACCGGTCACGGCCTGCACACGGGAGCCGCGCATGCCGACGCAAGTACCGATCGGATCGATACGCTTGTCGCTGGTGAACACAGCGATTTTGGCGCGAACACCGGCATCGCGGGCTGCCGATTTAATAATCAGCAGACCTTGCTCGATCTCAGGTACTTCGAGCTCGAACAGCTTCATGATGAATTCTGGCGACGTACGAGACAGGATCACTTGCGGGCCTCGGGCGTTGCGGTCAACCCGCAGGATGAAAGCGCGGACGCGATCACCAATACGCAAGTTTTCTTTCGGAATCATCTGATCGCGTGGCAGGCGAGCTTCGATCTTACCGGACTCGACGATCGCATCGCCGCGTTCCATGCGCTTGATCGTGCCGGTGACCATCGAGTCGCCGCGATCAAGGAAGTCTTGCAAGATCTGTTCGCGCTCGGCGTCACGAATGCGCTGCAAAACCACCTGCTTGGTGTCTTGTGCAAAACGTCGACCGAAGTCGACCGATTCGATCGGCTCTTCGATGTGGTCATCGACTTCGATATCGCTGATCTGTTCGATGGCTTCGAAATGCAGGATTTCCTGGTCAGGCAGTTGCAAGCCAGCTTCATCGGGAACGACATGCCAGCGGCGGAACGACTCGAATAGTCCGGTGTCACGATCGATCGTCACCCGGATATCGACATCTCCGTCATAGCGTTTTTTAGTCGCCTGGGACAACGCATGCTCCAGGGCACCAAAGACGATATCTTTGTCGACATTTTTTTCGCGCGCCAGCGCATCAACCAACAATAAAACTTCGCGACTCATGCTTTGCGACTCCTAAAATCCACTTTCGGCACCAAATGTGCCTTATCCACATCGGCGAGCGTAAACTCCAGCATCGCCGACCCTTCTTTACCTTCAAATTCGAGCGCCAACTGATCGCCTTCCGGGGCCTGCAATATTCCCTGAAATGACTTCCGGTTCGCTGCGCCAGGCATCGGCATACGCAACTTCACGATCGCTTCCATTCCGGCGAATCGCGCATAATCGGCCAGCTTCTTGAGCGGCCGATCGAGGCCAGGGGAGGATACTTCCAGCCGTTCGTACACTGCATTTTCGACGGTGAGCACATGCAGCAACTGGTGCGTGACTTTTTCACAGTCTTCGACCGTGATCATGCCGCGCTCGGCCTGCTCGGGAAGAAAGTCGATGTAGACGCGCAGCAGACCGCGTGCGGCCTGCTCGAAATCGACCAGCTCATATTCCATCCCAACCACGGTTTTCTCTATCAATTCCAGCAACTGCAAGGCCATTCTCCAAATTGGGCAACGAAACTCTTCGCCACCATGCCAGCACGATCAACACAATCTGTTTAACAAAAAAAAAATGGGCAGATGCCCATCTTACAATCTTGCCTCGCCGGTAGTTTTATCATGCGCTGAAGTACGTTTAAGGTACTTGCACGAGCTATCCGACGATTTTAATAACTGCCGCAGTATAGTCCATTACGTTGTGCGCTGCAATGCTGAACTCGCCTCAATCTTAGTCAATTGAGGCTGAACAAACCGATGCTCTTTGGCACGAAAACTGGCTCTTGCCAGCGCAACACCGTCAACCCCGCGAACGACGCCGCTGACCGCCTGGACCACCCTGATTGCCGCCAAAGCCGCCTTGTCCGCCACCTTGATTGCCGCCGAAACCACCCTGGCCGCCGCGCCCCTGACCACCTTGACCTCCCTGCCCTGGACCACGCCCCGCTCCGCCCGTGCGACGCGGCTGCCCCATTCCGGGAAATCCGAGCGCGGTTTGCAGTGGGTCAGGCTGACGCGTGCGCGCCTTCGCCGGAGCACCTCGCCCTTGACCCTGACCGCCTTGACCCTGAGCCGGATAGGCACCCGGACCACGTGGCTGACCCTGACCAGCGAAGCCACCCGGTCCGCGCGCTGGCGCACCCCGGCTCTTGCCCGGCCATTGACCCGGCTCCGGCGCGTTGGCGCGATTGCCGTTCGGCCCGCCATTGCGCGCCGTCGCCGGTGCACGCTCGATGCGGTTGCCATTGACACCGCCTTCGCTGTCATGTTCGTCGCTGCGCCCTCTCGATGGCTCACTCTTGCCGACCGTTTTTTCGAGACCACTGATCTTCAGCAGATCACGCACCGAATGCTCGTCCATTTCTTCCCAGCGACCACGCTTGAGGTTAGGCGGCAGCACCATCGCACCGTAACGCGTACGAATCAGCCGCGACACGGTCAGGCCGATGGCCTCGAACATGCGGCGCACTTCACGATTACGACCCTCGCCGATGGTGACGCGATACCACTTGTTGACGCCTTCACCGCCGCCATCAGCGACCCGCGAGAACTGCGCGACGCCATCATCGAGCTCGACACCGGCCAGCAATTTCTGGCGCATTCCCTCTTCGAGTTCGCCGAGCGTACGCACCGCGTATTCACGGTCGATGTTATAGCGTGGATGCATCAGCCGATTGGCCAGGTCGCCGGAGGTCGTGAACAGCAACAAGCCTTCGGTATTGAAGTCGAGGCGACCCACGGCCAGCCATTTTCCGGCCTTCATGTTGGGCAAGCGCTCGAAGACCGATGGACGACCATCCGGATCATCATGACTGACGATTTCACCGGCCGGCTTGTGATACACCAGCACGCGTGGCGGCTTCTTGCTGACACGGCGCTGAATCAGTTTGCCGTTAATGCGCACCTGATCTTGCGCCAGAATGCGCTGACCGATGTGGGCCGGCTCGCCATTGACCGAAACGCGCCCGGAAATGATCAGCTCTTCCATGTCGCGCCGCGAACCCAGTCCTGCTTCGGCCAACACTTTATGCAATTTTGGCGCATCGTCGTCGGCAGTCAGATCGCGTCGCACGACTTTTGGAGCCGGAGTACGACCACCTCGACCACCTTCGGCACCCGCATCCTGACCACCATCGGAATCATCGAACGCAGCCGACGTGACAAACGAAAACACGGAATCCGCATCGGTTGCGCGCGGACCTTGACGTGGCGCATTGCCAGTCGCCGGTTTCTGACGCGACTTTTGGCCTGCGCCCTGTCCTTTTGGGCGATCTTCATTCGGGCGGGAACGTGCTTCACGCGGGGCATGCTGACGTGGCGGTCGGACCTGCGCGGGCTTGAGCGCTTCAGCCGAGCCATCGACAGCACCTTCGTGAACAGTGACTGCTACACCCTCCGCAGCGCCGTCCGCAATACCATCGTGCACAACACTGTTGCGCTCGACCGGATCACGCGTACGGCGCAAGTTGCGCGGACCGCGCACATTGCGCCGCGGCGCAACTATTGCGGTGTCCGGTGTCGAGGATAGTGATAATGCCGGCGCGCCAGACTCCGCTACCGCGACTGGAGCGACACCCGCTGGCTCTGCCACAACCGGCACCGCCGCCTTTGCGCGCGGCGCACGCTTGCGCGGCACCTTTGGTTCGGCTGATGCAGCAGGGGTGACATCGATCGGGCTGTCGTCGTTAGGCTTAGGCGGATTCATTATTGGATTC
>CANFED010000390.1 GCA_947445995.1 Oxalobacteraceae bacterium
AATTCAATGCCCTCAAGCGTGAACTCGGTCAACTGGTGATGGAAGAGCAGCAGCGCCATGAGCATGATGAAATCAGGATGGCTGCGGTCGACTAATGAGCGCGCTGTCAACCCGGCACCGCTTGTTGCTGGGTCTCGCCGCTGCGCTGGTGGTGGTCGGCCTGACCTATTGGCTCGCTGCCCGGATGGCGCGCAGCGAGATCGATCAGCAGAGCGAGCGGCAGTTGCAGGTCATTGCACTGGACCTGCAATCGATGCTGGAAAAATTCGAGACGCTGCCGTTTTCGCTGTCGGTCCACCCGGACATGGCGACGGCATTGCAGCAGCCCGCCAATGCCGAGGTCGTCGCACGCGTCAACCAGACGCTGCAAACCGTCCAGCGTCAGGCCCACGTTGCTGCCATCTACCTGATGGATGCGCAAGGGCTGACCATCGCAGCGAGCAACTGGAACAACTCCCAGAATTACATCGGCCGCAACTTCGGTTTCCGGCCGTATTTTCGTGATGCGATCAATGGCAGTGCCGGGCGCTTTTACGGTATCGGCAGCACCACCAGCGAGCCGGGATATTTTATTGCCCAGCCGGTGTATGCGAACGGGCAGGGTGCACCGGGACAAACACCGCTGGGTGTGCTGGCCGTCAAGATCAGTCTTGATGAATTCGAACGGACCTGGCAAACCAGTGAAGAACCGATCGTGCTGGCCGACAGGGATGGCGTGGTTTTCCTCGGCAACCGGCCGGGCTGGCAATACCGCAGTCTGGTACCGATCGATGCGGCGGCACGCGAAAAAATCAAGGCCACGCTGCAATATGTCGGCAAGACCATCACCCCGATCGCCAGCTTGCCGGCGGCCAGTCGCCAAGGCTTTGACACCGCAGTGATGCGTCCGGTCGGGCGGCTCGGCTGGCAATTGCTGCTGTTCCCGGCGCAGTCGCGCATCACGCGGGCGGCGCTGCTGTGGTCCTGCGCGATGACGCTGGTGCTGTTGAGCGTGATGCTGTCGTTATGGGCGCGCCATCAGCGTCGCCGCCGGCTCGAGGAGCGTCAGGCGTCGCGGCAAGCGTTGCAGCGAGCCGCCGAAGAACTCGACCGCCGGATCGCCGTGCGTACCGACGAGCTATTGCAGGCCAACCGCGACCTCGGCGACAAGTATGCCCGCCTCGAACATGCCGAACGCCTGTTGCGCACGACCCAGGACGAGCTGGTGCAAGCCGGCAAACTGGCGATGCTGGGCCAGATGGCCGCCGGCGTGACCCATGAACTGAACCAGCCACTGGCGGCGATCCGCGCCTTTGCCGACAATGCCGTGACCTTTCTTGATCGCGGTCAGCCGGTTCAGGCCAGTGCCAACCTGTCGCATATCAGCGCGGCCAGCGCCCGCATGGGCATCATCATCGGCCAGCTCAAGGCCTTTGCCCGCAAGAGTCATGGCAACGTCGCCGTGGTCGAACTGACGCCATCGGTCCATGCCTCGGCCTTGCTGCTGCGAGCCGAATATGACCGGCTCGGCGTGGTGCTGCAGATCGATATCGCCGAGTCGCTGCAACTGCTCGGCGACGCAGTGCGTACCGAGCAAGTGCTGATCAACCTGTTGCGCAACGCGCTCGATGCGGTCGAGGAGGCCGAGGAGTCCGCACAGCGCCGTGTCGCACTGAGCGTGGTGCGCGACGGCGACCATGCGCTGATCTGCGTCCGCGATTCCGGTCCGGGGATTCCCGACGAGGTCGCGGCACAATTGTTTGCACCCTTTTTCACGACCAAACCCAGCGGCAAGGGACTCGGACTCGGGCTGGCAATTTCATCGTCGATCGTGCAGGCGATGCGCGGACAATTGTCAGCGCATAACTTGCCCGAAGGTGGTGCCGAATTCCAGTTGCGTTTGCCGCTGTATTCACCGATAGCAAAAAATTGATATGACATCCCATCAAGTCGTGCT
The DNA here is from genome assembly GCA_947445995.1 of Oxalobacteraceae bacterium. GTDB lineage: Bacteria > Pseudomonadota > Gammaproteobacteria > Burkholderiales > Burkholderiaceae_D > Actimicrobium. The sequence goes on from CANFED010000390.1 coordinate 1,937, forward strand.
GGTCGAAGACGAAGCGACCCTGCGCCTGGCCACCGGCCAGACGCTGGAACTCGGTGGCTTCACCGTGGCCGCGTATGCCAGCGCCGAACAGGCAGAGGGGTTGCTTGCCCCTGACTATCCCGGTGTGCTGGTCACGGACGTGCGCTTGCCGGGGCGCTCCGGGTTGCAATTGCTGGCGCAGGTCATGGCCATCGATGCCGATTTGCCGGTGGTGCTGGTGACTGGCCACGGCGATGTCGAGATGGCCGTCGAGGCGATGCGCGCCGGTGCCTATGACTTCATTGAAAAACCGTTTGCGTCCGAGCGTTTGCTGGCGACCGTGCGGCGCGCGCAGGAAAAACGTGATCTGGTACTGGCCAATCGGCGCTTGCAGGCGGCGTGGTTGCAGCAACCCGATTTGCCGCCACTGCTCGGGCAATCGGCGGCGATCGAACGGGTCCGCACGCTGGTCGCGTCGCTCGGCCCTGCCTCGGTCGATGTGCTGATCAATGGTCAGACCGGCACTGGAAAGGAAGTGGTTGCGCGCCAGTTGCATGCGGCCAGCGGACGCAAGGGGCATTTCGTGGCCATCAATTGTGGCGCGTTGCCGGAGTCGGTCTTCGAGTCCGAGATGTTCGGCCACGAAGCCGGTGCCTTCACGAGCGCGCAAAAGCGCCGCATCGGCAAGCTCGAATATGCGGATGGCGGCACGTTGTTCCTCGATGAAATCGAAAGCATGCCGCTGAACCTGCAAGTCAAATTGTTGCGCGTGCTGCAGGAGCGCAAGCTCGAACGACTGGGCGGCAACGACCCGGTGCCGTTCGATTGCCGCGTCATCGCTGCCAGCAAGGCCGACCTGTTGCAGCTCAGCGCCAGCGGCGTTTTCCGGGAAGACCTGTATTACCGCATCAGCGTGGTCAGCATCGGTTTGCCGCAGTTGTCGCAGCGCCGCGAGGATATCCCGCTGTTGCTGGCGCATTTTGTGCAGGCCGCGGCCCTGCGCCAGCAGCGCCCGCTGCCGCTCTGGAGTGCCGCGCAACTGCTGCGCTGGCAATCGCGCGACTGGCCCGGCAATGTGCGCGAACTGCGCAATGTCGCTGAACGACTGGTGCTCGGGATCGAGGACGACAACACCGATGTTGCCGATGATGACGCCGGCAGCCATCACCTGACCGCTTCGCTGGATGCGTACGAAAGCATGCTGATCACGGCGGCACTGCAGGCCACCGGTGCCAGTGTGGCGCTGGCGGCAGAGCGTCTGGGTGTCCCTAGAAAAACGCTGTACGACAAACTGAAAAAGCACCGGATCACGGCGGGCCGTTCGACCGAGTGAGTGCGTAGCGTCGGCACGGTGTCGGGGTCACAGCATCTGCATCAATGAAGCGGTGCCGAGGGCGCGATATCGGCCCGGCTTGGTGTAAACTCGGCGGATGCAAAATTACCTCTTCCTTGTTGCGGCCGTGCTGTACGCGGCCTGCGCTTTCCTTCCAATACGCTTGCGCGTGCTCATCTCGATCAGTCTGGCACTGGGCTGGACGCTGCATGGCCTGGCCCTCTGGTCCGATGTGGTGGTCGCCGA
>CANFED010000391.1 GCA_947445995.1 Oxalobacteraceae bacterium
GAGGGTTACTGTCGATAGAATGCGGGTCGGCGCGATTGATCGCAGGTTCATTCGCAGTTGGTTTGAGGGGGCATCAGTCGCAATTAATTCTGGTCGAAAAGGCTGCTGAAAACAAGTCGGAGCGTTATTCAATGCAGGTTGCCACATCTGCATGTCAGCATTTCGTTGTACACAAGTCCCATCGGACCAGCACCACGCGCCAATTCCTGCTTACATTTAATGAATTAGCGTCTGCAGCTAGTCGCCCCGCTAAACATCACACGATCGACGACGCGGTAAAAATTTACTGCAGTCAGTAGCGGATGACGCAATGCCAGGTCGCCAGCGGTCCGCACATACACCGCGCCCATGCCTCGCGCCGCCATTGGTTCATGGGTATCGTCGGCAAATCTCTCAACGTCTACAACCAGTCGGCTAACTGAACTGCAGATCACGTTCTGGTTCATGGTCAGCGGTGCGAACAGAGGCCGGGTCGCATGATCGGTCATGCGATACAACTCCTGCGCCAGCATTTCATCGTTCAAATGGAATTGCGAACGGATTTCCGCCGGGATCACCATCGAATCGTACGGAATGTGCAGCAGCACCCACGGCGGCAAACCTTGCTGCTGGCTACCCTGCCCGATCGAAGTCGCATTCCGGATCTCACTGCTGGGCTTCATGCAGTTTTTCCGATGAAATCCAACTTCATTTCCACCGCCCGAACGGGACGACGGCAGCCCTGATCCAGGTAGGCATCTGCCATCAACCGGGCAATGTCATGACCGCACCAGACAGGTCCGTCGATCGACGCGCCGTCAAGTGAACCCTGATACCCGATACCACGCGTTCCCAGTCCAGTTCGATATCGAGTAACTGTGCCGCCCTATCCGGACTAAGGCAAACCGGGTCAATCCGGGGTTTGAATTCTTGCGCAAGCCAGAGGGCGACTGCCTCAGGTTCTTCGGACCAGTAGCTGTCATACGCAGAGGACATGCCGGGACCACCCTGGTCGAAGCACCACGATGGTAGCGTCACCAGCGGGCAACTGGACTCTTCGATGCCCCACGCGCTCTCGTCCTCGTCGCCTTCGCCGGCGTCGTCATCCTCACCGTCATCGCTCTCTTCCGGATTCGGATCGTCGTCCCGAACTATCACCGGGCTGTCCGCCGCTGGTGCGACTACCGTCGTCCTGTCGATCGCCTCCCCTTCGATCAGCGACCACAACACGGCATAGCGGCTGGCGATATGCTGCGCCAGTTCGCACAACGCCGGCGACACACTCCCATTGGCAAAGCTGCGCAGGTCACCGATTTTCCAGCTCGAACCGTCACGCTCGATACCGAGGGTCGCCACGCGCTTGCCGGCAGGTGTACGCACGGAGAACAGACGCCAGCTTCCGTCCAGACATTGCGTGAGGTAGCCATCGGCACAATGGCGCATCGCCAGGGCCTCTTCATGCAATGCCCAGGCATCGGTAATCGGCCGCACGCACCAGCCCCCATGAGTCATCGACGACAGCAGGCTGGACCAGGCCACCGTCGTCAGGTCCGCACGACCAGCCATGTCCGCCTGCCAGCAGTCGGCCGTGCGGCCAAGATAGTTCCAGCCGCGCCGGATCTGATTAGCGTCCAGCGTTGGCTGCGCTGTTTGCAGCCAGGTGACCACGGCGACGAGATCCTCCAAAATGAATGCATCTAGGGTGCCAGCCACATGCCGGCGTTGCGCTTCGTCGAGGATGGCACGCATGGTGCCCGGTTTGATCTCGGCTGTACGAAACGCAATGAGGCCGTGCCTGTTCATGCCGCCATAGGCGTCATGCGCAAACAGGCGCGTGAGTTCTGGCGGCACCGGCGTGCGGCGGTCCAGCGCGGTGACCAAGCGCAGCCAGTCACCTAGCTCTCGCCAGCGCGTCGCGGTGCTGCCGTTCGGCCCGATGTAATCGATCAGGTGCAGGAAATGCCGGTAATCGCAGCGCAGCAGATAGCGCCATGCCGACGGCTTCAAGCGATGCTCGGCGAGCAACGTGGTGCGCATTGCGGCGACCACATCGCCGGGTGGCAGCGCGATTTGCAACTCGTCCATCAGGTTGTAGAGCCACAGCACCGTCGGGCATTCGCGCAGGATCTGCTCGTAGCGATGACGTTGATACACCGCCCTGTTGTAGGCGAGTTCCGTGATGATGAACCGCTTCAGCCGATGACGACCCGCGCGCATCCAGCCCAGCAACGTGGTGTCCATCCGCAGCCGGTCGCGCAACGCATGACGCAGTCGCCGCCAATGGGTCGCCTGCGCGACCGTGCGCTGCAACTCACGCAACACCGCAGCACGATTGGCACCATCGTTCAGGCATCCCGGCAAGGACGCCCACCACGGCGCAAGAAAGTCTTCCAGCCAGGCACCGGTGAGCCGCACCGGCAAATCGATTGCGACGTTGGTGACCGGGTTGAAATTGACGCCATCTTCCATCAGTACGGCAACACGCAGCGTGGTGTCATCCAGCGAGTCGGCATAGCGGATCGCGCCCATGAACGTGATGATGCGGGCATCGTCGTCCATCGTCACCTGCACCGGATCAGCGAAGTGGATCAGCAGGCTGTCCCAGATGCGGCCAATGCACTGCGCCATCGCAGCTGTATCGATATCGGGCGGCAGATTGCGCATCAACCTGCCAAGGGAAGGTGCCACCGGATTGGGCTTGAGGAAGGATTCCATGTCGCCTCCTAATTAGAGAAAATGGTGCAATCAGGCGACGAACCACCGACCGCCGTCACGTGCAGCCAGCCACGATCGAATCGGGTACTGAGAGCAGCGCACTGCCGGAGATCGATGCCGGCGATATCGATATCAGGCTGGGCAGGCACAGCATGGCGGGTCGCTATAAAGCATGGGTGCGGGGTGGCGTAGGCCAGCGCAGGACGGTGTGCGAGGACGTGCATGGTCATTCTCCTGTTTAGCGGATTTGCCAGGCTGGCGGGGACCGCAATTCGGGTAACTCTCCCCGGCCCGTTTCGCTCGCGCGTGGTGGGCCTGACCGGCAAAACAGTGTGGTGCTGCACGGGCAGCGGACAACAAAAAACCCGTTCAGCGATGACAGCTAGAACGGGTCTGGTGAAGGCCGCTTTAGCTGAATTTATAATGCGCCCGCAAGTTGAAACTTAAATCGGCGCCAGTGCGTGAACAGTAAGCTAATCCGGCTGAAGAGTCAAAAATTCAGGCATGAATTTTTGCCGGCAGCAGCTCCGGTAAGCACGTCGGATTCTTCGATGCCGATACCGACTGCGGCGCTGAAAGTACAAATTGCATCAAATGGGGAAGCGACTGCGGCTACCTTCGTCAAGCACTTCCCAATGCAGGCGATACGTAGCGCCTGAAGCAGGTCGGGTTGTCGATCAGTTTGCCGTTACGCAGAATCTCGGTATCGCTATCGATGCGCTTGATGACGTAAAGGCCGACGCCGGTATCTTCGTCGCGTAGTCGCCGCTCAATGCGATACGGTTCGCCGCC
>CANFED010000392.1 GCA_947445995.1 Oxalobacteraceae bacterium
GTCGGCTCGTGTCCGCCGTCGTCGCCGTTGTCGCCGTGGTGTTCACGGACGTCGTGTTCGAGTTCGTCGGATGCGGGGTGCAGTCGGCTGGCAGCAACCTGTGCTTCGAGGACAGCCAGTGCGTGGCCAGTTTCTTCGGCGGTGATTACCCCGCGCGTGACATCTTTATGTAGCAGGTCAAGCAGGCGTCGGGCATGTATCTGATACATGGTGACTTCGCCGGCGGCTTTGGATTTGAAGGTGACTAGCATGGCGTATTCCCTGTTTTTTGATGTTGGTGAGGCGGACGTCGAGCGACATGATTGTAGCGGCAAGGCGCTTGCCTTGCTGTGCGACGGGTCGCTTATGTGGCTTTCGTCTCTAAACGTTAGGGCAGCTTGAAAGACGTCATGAAGGTATCGACCTGCTCGCGTGCAATGGCTTTTTGAGGACCGGTAACGATGATCTGATAGGCCCGCTGCTTGTCGCTGATAAAACGGGCGATCAACAGGCGCGGTGCGCCTCCGGTCGGCGCACCGCTGGCTTCCAGATCGGTGGTACCACCCGCTGATTTTTCATGCAGGATGGTGCCATTAATATTCTTGACCATCGCGGTTTTCATCGCAAGCACGGCGAGTTTGGCGGCACCGTTATCCGCCAGGTCGACGCTACCGACGGCATAGGTCACCGTATCGATTTCAGCGGCCAACATGGTCATGGAAACGTTGATGCCGTCAAGATCAATTTGGCGCGTGAGCGTCGACGGCTTGGCTGGCATCAGCACTGAAAAGCTCGCGTCACTGCCGCGAACCTCGCGCCAGTCGTGGCTGGGTGTGCATGCTGCCAGCGAAGTCAGTAGCAGGAGTGTGGCGAATTGCTTTAGGGAAATCGAACGTGGAATTTTCATGGCAACGATGGTAACAGGGTGGCTTGCTGGAATGTGCGTACTGCGCAACGTAGATCGTCGTCGGGACGCTCTGGCCAGGCCGAAGCGCTGCCGCGCAGTCGTGCGCTGGTCGCGTGGTGAGGCCCGTTCGGGATGGCAGTCAGTGCTCGCGCAAGCCGCGCCGGTACTGGATAGCCTCGCCGATATGTTGCGGCCCGATCTGGGTAGCGCCAGCGAGATCGGCAATCGTACGCGCTACCTTCAGTACCCGATGGTAGGAGCGCGCCGACCAGTTCAGTCGCACCATCGCCGCCTGCAATAGCGTGGCGGCGGCGGCATCGGGCTGACAATGGGTATCAACTTCGCTGGTTGTCAGCAAGTTGTTGGTCTTGTTTGCCCGCATTTTCTGGATCTCGAACGCCTGCTTGACCCTCAGCGCAATGATGGCCGACGTTTCGCCTGCAGCGGGCTTCAACAAGTCACTGTGCGGCAAGGCTCCGACAACGATTTGCATGTCGATGCGGTCGAGCAGCGGACCGGAAATTCGGTTTTGATAACGCGCAACATTGTCCGGCGTGCAACGGCACTGGCCGGAGGGATGGCCTGCATAGCCGCACGGACAGGGATTCATTGCGGCGATTAACTGAAAGCGTGCCGGAAAATCGGCTTGCCGTGCAGCCCGAGAAATCGTGATGCGGCCGGATTCAAGGGGTTCGCGTAACACTTCCAGCACACGGCGATCGAACTCGGGCAACTCATCGAGAAACAGGATGCCGCGATGCGCCAGTGAAATTTCGCCCGGACGGGGCGTACCACCGCCACCGACCAGTGCCACACCCGACGCAGTGTGGTGGGGTGACCTGAACGGCCGCACCTTCCAGCGTGCGGCCGTGAACCCGCCTGACAGAGATTGCACGGCCGCCGATTCCAGCGCTTCGTCGTCGGTCATTGGCGGCAAAATGCCGGCGAAGCGCGCGGCCAGCATCGATTTGCCGGTGCCGGGCGGGCCGATTAACAGGGCACTGTGATTTCCTGCTGCGGCAATTTCCAGCCCGCGCTTGACTTGCAGCTGACCCTTGACATCGGAAAAATCAGGATGGACTTCCGACACCGGTTCAGATTGACAGGAGTGTCTGGCCAGTCGGCTGACGCCGTCCGCCGCCGCAAAGTGTGCGCAGACTTCTAGCAAGGAGTTGGCCGGGTAGATCCGTGCATCCTTGACCAGTGCCGCTTCGTCGGCATTGATTCGCGGCAAGATAAATCCACGTTGCGCACAACCCGGTTCGCGGTCCCGGTACATCGCGAATGTCATGGCGAGCGCACCGCGAATCGGTCGCAGTTCGCCGGATAGCGAGAGTTCTCCGGCGAACTCGTACTCATCGAGTTCGCCGGCGGGCATTTGTCCCGAAGCAGCCAGGATGCCCAGTGCAATCGGCAAGTCGAACCGGCCCGATTCCTTGGGCAGGTCGGCAGGGGCGAGGTTGACAGTAATCCGTCTTGCCGGAAATTCAAAACGGGCATTTTGCAGCGCGGCACGCACCCGGTCACGGGATTCCTTGACCTCGGTTTCTGGCAAACCGACGATCATAAAACTTGGTAAACCATTGGCAAGGTGCACCTCTACAGTGACTTGCGGGGCCTGCATGCCGGCCAAGGCACGGCTTTTGAGTACGGCGAGACTCATGGTGGGTCGTATTCTTGCGAGTGCTGCGGTTCGGATCAATGTGATCGCGAGCAAGTTTGCAATGAGGAACGATGATGAATGTTGATGTAGCGCAGAGTCAGGCCGGATGGTGCGGGGGACACCATCCGGACAGGGTGATTATGCCGGTTTGTTTAACTGCGCTTCGAGCGCCGCTACCTGAATTTCGAGCGCTTCGAGCCGGGCGCGGGTTTTTTCCAGTACTTGAGCCTGAATATCGAATTCATCGCGGGTAACCAGGTCCAGCTTTGAAAATCCCTGGGACATCATCGCTTTGACGTTCTTTTCGATGTCCTTGGCGGGCGAATTTTCGATCGCCTGGCTGATTTTGTTTTGCATATCGCTAAAAAAGTTGCTCTTGTCCATATTGATACCTTTCCTGGTGTTGAGGCACCGTAAATGTGCACCTGTTGGTGGCTTGCCACAAGTTGGTGCGATTGAGTCAAAACCTGCGCTACTGTTGCAATGGCAAGCAATCATAATTTGCCATTGTGACACTTTCTCTTGCTAAAAAAGGGTGGCACGAGTCCTGCTAATGTAGATCGAAACCCGCCGTGCCACTGTCTTTTTTATCCATAAACTTTTACCAGGGAAACAAAATGAAAAAACTACTTCTCGTTACGGCCATCGCAGCCACCTTTATGGGTAATTTTGCTCATGCAGAAGATGCCAAGCCTGACAATGAGTTGAGCTTCAACGCCGCACTGAGCTCCGACTACCGCTATCGCGGTATTTCGCAGTCACGCCTGCAACCGGCCATCTCCGCCGGTGCCGATTTCGTCAACAATCCGACTGGCTTCTATGTGGGTACATGGGCCTCATCCATCAAGTGGATTAAGGATGCCGGCGGCAAAGGCGATATCGAACTTGATATTTATGCAGGCAAGCGCGGCGAAATCGTCAAGGA
>CANFED010000393.1 GCA_947445995.1 Oxalobacteraceae bacterium
CTACCTGGCTTGTCGAGCAACAAATCCGGGACGGACGCCTGGTCAGGATATTGCCGCTGCTTGCGACGCAGGGACTACCACTGCATATCGTTTGGCAGCGCAGTCGCGAGCACGCGCCCAAAGTGCAGGCGCTGATCTCGCATTTCGAAGCATCGCTCAGCATCAGGCCCATTGCTGTCAGCGAGGATGTTTCGAACCCTGTGTGAGCGGCGGTTAAAGCTGCGGCTAAACTAACGGCTTCGCATGCGTTCGCCGATACAAAAGAATTTATTTCTTCATTGCCGGCGCATGCATGGCCTTCAGGTCGACCAGTCCATCCTTGTTCTTCGGCATCGCATCAAACATTTTTTCGTGGTGCTTCATGAATTCTTCTTTCGAAATCATGCCATCGCCATTGGTGTCCATTTCCTTCATCATCGCTTCGTGCTTGCCGCCTTTGTCCATATGCATCATCGGCTTGGCACCATCTTCGGACATCGGCGCTGGTGGCGCTGCCGAGTGGCTGGCAGCGAAAGAAGCGGAGGAAATGCACAGCAGTGCGCCGGTGATCAGTGAGGTCGTAAAGTTTTCCATCGCGAATCCTTAGTCTGGGAAATTTAAAAAATCGAGCTAGGTCAGAATAGATATCCTAACCCACGCCACTAAAGTACGTACTTGAGCACGGACTCGAATAAATCAATCAGCAAATAAGCAGACTCACGATTTAATTGCACGCAAGGCATCGGCCACCGTCGGATAACGCAGGCGTACGCCCAGCTCCTGCTTCATTCGCCGGTTGCTCAACCGGCGCGACTCCGACATGAACGACAGCAGCATCGGCGAGACCAGCTCACGTAATTCGACCCGTGGCAGGCGCGGCGGTCGGGGCAGGCCGAAGGCATCGGCGACCGTATCAAAATATTCGCCCATCTTCATCGCCGAATCATCGACGGTGTGCACGACCCGGTTCGGCTGCAAGCGGAACAACGCGGTCACGATGATCCGTGCCAGATCATCGGCATGAATGTGGTTGGTGTAGACATCATCAGCGGCAGTCAGCGCTGGCGTGCCTTTGCGCAAACGCTCCAGCGGCAAGCGGTCGGCACCGTAAATTCCGGGCACCCGCAAGATGCCGAGCCGGCCATGTGCACGCCGGGCCCAGGTGCGCAAAACCTGCTCGGCATCGACCCTTCGCCTGGCGCGGGCGTTGACCGGATTGACCGGCCGGGTTTCATCAATGAGCGTTCCGCCGCAATCTCCATACACGCCACTAGTACTGACATAAACGACAGTGGCCGCGTCGGGTAAAATGGCGCACAAGTTGCGGGTGCGACTGTCGGTCGTGCCTTCGCTTTGGGGTGGCGCGAGATGGACCACGTAGCGTGCCAGCCGCGCCAGCCGGGCAAGACTGTGTGGCTGGTCAAGGTTGGCGACGATCGGTACGGCACCGGCGGCACGCAGTTCGGCGACACGCCCAGGCTGGCTGGTCACGGCGACAATCCGGAAGCGTTCGCGCAGCAGCGGCAGCAAGCGCATGCCGACATCGCCGCAACCGATGATGAGCAAACGCGGCAGGCCCATTTTTTTTGTAGTCAGACTTTTATTCATGTTCAGGATTGTATGACTTTCCAGATTACCGTCGCTCCTAGCGGGCACCAGTTCAGCTGCGCTGCCGATGAAACCGTCCTGGCAGCGGCAATCCGCGCCGGTGTCGGCCTGCCGTATGGGTGCAAGAACGGCGCTTGCGGCAGCTGCAAAGGCAAAGTCCTCAGCGGCACTGTTACCCACGGCACCCATCAGGCCAAGGCCCTGTCGGCGGTTGAAGAAGAAGCTGGTGGCGCGTTGTTTTGCTGCGCCACGCCCCACGGCGATCTGCACATCGAAGTGCGCGAAGTGGCCGGCATCGGCGATTTCCCGATCAAGAAATTGCCATCCCGCGTCGCAAAACTCGAGCGCCTGACCGACGACGTCATGCTGCTGGCGCTGCAATTGCCAGCCAGCGAACGTCTGCAATATCGTGCCGGTCAGTACATCGAATTCCTGCTCAAGGACGGCAAGCGCCGCAGTTACAGCATGGCCAACGCGCCGCATCTCGACGAACAGATCACGCTGCATATCCGTCACACACCCGGCGGCCTGTTCACCGATCATGTATTCAATACGATGAAGGAGCGCGACATCCTGCGCTTCGAAGGACCACACGGCACCTTCTTCCTGCGCGATGAATCTGCCAAGCCGATGGTGCTGGTTGCCTCCGGTACCGGCTTTGCACCGATCAAGGCGATCATCGAACAGGCCATCGAAAAAAACAGCGGCCGGTCGATGACCTTGTACTGGGGTGGTCGCCGCCCGCACGATTTGTACATGAATGCCCTGTGTGAGGAATGGGCCCGTAGCGTGCCCGGCTTTACGTACGTACCGGTGGTGTCGAATGCGATGCCCGAAGATAACTGGCAAGGCCGGACCGATTTTGTCCATCGCGCCGTCATGGATGACTTGCCCGACCTGAGCGCGTATCAGGTCTATGCCTGCGGCGTGCCGGTCATGGTCGATGCCGCGCAACGCGAGTTCGTGACGCAGTGCCATTTACCGGAAGACGAGTTCTTTGCCGATGCATTCACCAGCGAAGCCGATATCGCCGCAAACCCAACGGTTTCCGGATGAACTGAAAAACGCTTTGACGCACCGTTCCAAACGCCCTACCATCGGTGTCATGAACATCTCCCTACAAAACGTGCGACGTCAAACCCGACTGCCTCAGTCCGGGAAGCCGCACGGGTGATCGTTCACTGATCCCGATGCCACAGGCTGATCCTGTGGCTTTTTTTTCGCCTGATTTTTCCTTGCCCTTACCTTTTGCGGAGTCGCTGAAAATGGAATTCACCCAATACGAAACCAATGCGCTGATGTTCATCACGAACCGTCCTCATATTGTCTTTACCGAAGGCAGCGGGATGTGGCTCACCGACAGTACCGGCAAGCGCTATCTCGATTACCTGCAGGGCTGGGCCGTCAATTGCCTCGGCCATGCACCGCAGTGCATCAGCGATGCGCTGCTCGTCCAATCGAAAAAACTGATCAACCCGTCGCCGGCCTTCTTCAATGAGCCCTCGATTGCGCTGGCCGCACGGCTGACGGCGAACTCGTGTTTTGACCGCGTGTTCTTCGCTAGCAGCGGTGCCGAAGCCAACGAAGGCGCGATCAAGCTGGCACGCAAGTACGGCAAGAAATTCAAGAATGCCGCCGGCCAGAATCGCTTCGAAATCATTACCTTCGACCACAGCTTCCACGGCCGCACGCTGGCCACGATGTCGGCCAGTGGCAAGCCGGGCTGGGACACGATGTACGCGCCCCAGGTATCAGGCTTTCCGAAAGCCGACCTCAATGACATCAACAGCGTCGAACGCCTGATCACCGATACCACCATTGGCGTGATGCTCGAACCGGTGCAAGGCGAAGGCGGCGTGATTCCGGCCACGCGC
>CANFED010000394.1 GCA_947445995.1 Oxalobacteraceae bacterium
CTTGAAAAAATTGCCCAACTGGGCGGTTATCTCGCAAGGGCCAATGATTCACCGCCAGGGAATATTGTTATGTGGCGAGGCATGCGTCGGCTGGCAGATATGCAATTCGGTTTTAATCTTGCCTCAGAAAGATATGGGTAATTGAAAGGCTCGTGAGGCGCTTACCGAAACACCGTAGAGCCGTCGATGACTTTGTCCATCAAACGATCTTTGACAGATGAGATCTGTCAGGCGGCGAGCAGCAGGCGGCGTGCCATGTCCAACTCGATTCGACCATACGGATTAACGTGGTGGTAGATCAGTGGCGTGAGGCCACGCCAGTCATCCACCGTCATCCGATCGCGCCACGCAGGTTCCGCTAGCACTTCCTGGATGAACAGCGTATTGACATACACAAGACTGACTTGCAACAAATGAAGCGACAAGACGGCCAGTTCTTGATCTTCTACGCGGTTGGTGGCGAACTCGCCGCGCTCGCCGTAGAAAATGAAATTGTTTGCGCTATTCCAGTTTTCCACAACGTTCAAGCCCTCATGGATTTCCCGCCGCAGCGATTCTTCGTGCAAATAACGGCACAGAAAAATCGTCTTGATCGCTTTGCCCAGTTCGGCCAGTGCCTGATAAGTCGGGTGCATCGCATCGGCGCGGGTAAAGCGGCGCAGGATCGCTTCCGGCTCGGCGGTTCCCAGACGCAGCGCAGTCGTGTACTTGATGATTTCGTTGTACTGCTGTCGGATCAGATCCCAATTGATGGCCCGTGTCAGGATGGGTTCCAGGTGTGAATACTCCGCAGCATCTGCCGTCGCTGTCACATATAGCTTTTGCTTGGCGATGGCCTTGAGTCGCGGTAGCAAATCAAATCCAAGAATATAACTAAAGGCGAAGGCGACTTCGCTCTGGCCGTGACTATCGACATACTGGCGCTCGATCTCCATATCCGTGCAATGGCGTAGCACGCCCTCCATCATCGCAGCCACTTCGGACGAGGAGCAGCGCCGAAGCTTGGAGTAGATGCACGTCGAGTTGGTATCCACATGCCAGTAGATCATGACGCCACGTCCCCCATAACGCGCGTGCCATTCAGTCATCAGATTCTGGTCGTAAGCGCCAAACTGCTTGGAGTCGGACGCGCAAGCGGTGGTGGCCTCGCCCCAAATGGCCGGATTGCGAATACTGAGAGTACCGTTGACGACTTCAGTGATGGCGGCGCGCAGTGCTTCTTTCTGTACGAACCGGCGCTTCACGTAGCGTAGTTCCTCAAAGCTGACGCTTGGCTGCTGACTGGCGATGCGCTTCAGGCCAACGTTGGTGCCGATTCCAAACAAACAAAGCAGCAGCCGGCGTTGCAACAATGCAGGGTCGAGCGCTTCCCGGCTGGCGGTCGTGCGAAACGCAGTTGTGAAGTTGAGCCGCAGATCAACCTCCTTGAGTATGTCGATCAATTCCACATCCGACCAACGTCGTCCGATCTCTCGTTTGAGTCCAGCCGTATTCGGCGGTTCAGGTTGTGGCTCAAGCGGCGTAAGGTGAATGAGGTTTTTGATGATGGCCTTGTCCTTTCCTTGCTCACGCAAGCGAACCTTTGGATTATCAGGAAGGCCGGCATTCAGGATTGTCAGCCATTTGCGCATTGAATCCTGTATCTGCTTGACGAATACTTCCACATCCTTGGGAGCCTCCAGCAGGTCGTAATAGCTGTCATGCTTGGTCGCAAAATCCGCAGGCAGATCGAGTTCTGGATTGCGATAGCGATCAGCGCCGACGACCCAGATTTCCTTGGTGCGCAGGCGTTTGCGCAATGCGCGTAACACGCAGATTTCATAGTTGATGCGATTGACCCGGTCTTTACCATCTTTGTCTTGCTCCACTACGATGTCGCGCCACTTCTTTTGCACGATGCCATCGAGTGGAACTTTGTCGGCATCGTAATACTGATGCCCGCTATCGCGATTGGCCTTGAGCACGTCCAGGGCTTTGATGACGGGGCGATGCACGGTGTTATTCGATTCGAAATTGAGCGAATCCAGCACCGGCATGAGCATGCGCCGGTAGTGATGGCCGTAGGATGAGCGCATGGTTTCCTGTACTTCCCGCTCGAAATCGAAGCCCATGGCCTTGAACTCTTCAACCAAATCCTCAAGTGTCTTCTGTGCCACCACCGGGTACACGACATCCTTGATGACTCCGTCCGGCTGATTCACCGTAGCTTCGGCTAACTTGAACAGCAGCTTCGCCTTGCCGCGAACCCTTTTGAATGCGGCGAACTGGCGCTTGTCGATTCGTTTCTCGGCGCGGGTCCCCAGGTTATGAACGACCTGCAACAGCAGATCGATCAACGCATCGTTCAATTGCTGCTGACGCCGCCAGCAGAACATCGCCACCATGCTGTAGCGAATCACGGCTGGATGGCGTCGTAATTCACGGATAGATTCCGTGGCGCAGCGCTGCCGGAATCGTTCGATGAATTTGGCGGGAATATCCTGGAATACATCTGATGCGAGACCAATATCGCTGATGCATTTGAGCTTAGCGATGGCTGTCAGTAGGCTATCGAGGTTGGCCTTACCGGGATCGGTTTTGAGGTCACTGAATGAAATGGCCGCTGATTCGTCGCTGCGCACTTCGTCAGAGTCGGGTTCTTCGTTGCCCAGCAACCGGTCGATGGCTGCTTTGTTGTGCAGACTTAACCTCGTATAAATAGACGCTTGTTGTTGGGTCTCGTAACCATGCACAGCGGATCGGACGATCCGTTCAAGGTGATTCCTGGCGGGTGGTTCCAGACGTTGTGTGCGGCACCAGTCGAGTGCCCTGTCACGGCCATGGTGGGCTTGCGGGTCGAATGGTAATACATCCGAGCATAGCCACTGAACGAGTTGTTTAAGGTCAGTGCGAGTTGCCGGGCGGAAGCCAAGAAAAACGCGGATCGTGCGCCGATGCCGTTGTCCTTGGCGGCCGCCAAAATCATATCCGGATAGCGCTTTCATTGTTGTGCCCAGTTGTTGTGTCAACCACTGGGCGGCATTTTGGTCTACCTCATCGAGCTGCTCGGGGAATCGGCCGTGCACTTCCATAAACTTGAGTTGAACCGCGCAACCAAGCTGTCCTGTATCGGTCCTGCCTGGCAACAATGCGCGTTCGCTGGCGGTAAGCGTCCATAAGTCATGGGTATCCGGATCGTTCCACGAATGCATCACAGCAATCCCTTCTTCGAGTTGGAGAAGGGTAAATTATAGAAACCTTGGCAAGAGTTTGGGCGAAGACATTTTTATGTGTCGTCAAATTGTAGCTTCGCTCCCAATGGGCCCTATTGAGTGGAAGCTCATCACCGATTTGTCAGTCACTTCCCGGCGCGAAGCGATTGAAAAACTCGACTGGTATGCCCTGCGCTGGAAAATCGAGACGTTTCATAAAATTCTGAAGTCCGGATGCCGAGCCGAAGAGTCCCGATTACGCACAGC
>CANFED010000395.1 GCA_947445995.1 Oxalobacteraceae bacterium
CTGAGCTCAGACAGACGCAGCGTAAAGGAGATGTGAAAAAACGCTGATCGTCTGTTTTATCCATCGCATAAAATGCACATCGGCGCGTCAATAGAAATGGATGCCATGAAAAATTCGAGAAGGTATATATCACTTAAAAAACTTTTAGCATTTATCTGCTTCGCAGGATTTATCTTGCTTATGATTTATGTATATAAAGATGGTGCCACTATCCAAATAAAAAATAACACCAGTGAAGTGTTGATAGGTGGTGAGCTAGAAATTTCAACACAGGGTATCAAAAAAGAAATCGGTCAACTTGAAATCGGTGGAACGACCAAATTACACTTCCGAAACTTTACTGATGGCGAATATTTATTTTTTGGAAAATTTGAGTCTGGAAAAACAGTCCGTTATTCCGGAGGTTACGTTACACATGGGATGAGCTTTGATGATGAAATCAACCTTTCTCAAGAAGGTGATTTAATTAAAATTTCAATTTTTCAACATTAAGATTGCAAAATTACCACTTATTGACTAATAGGAATTGGCGCAGCAGTCATGCGAAAGAGTGGCTTATGACGGTGTGCGAACCATTTCTGCAACCGTGCCTTGTCGTCAAGCTCGCCGCAACACTCGCCGCACACCCCGCTGCACGGCTGGCCAAACGCTCCTTATTAAACCCAAATCAGATCAGATGACGGGATATCGGGTTGCAGGCAGTCCACTATCGTTGTCGCCAAATGATGCTGCGGTCGGCAAAACAAAAATCTGCTGAATACCTGGTGAAAATTCATCCGCATCGTCACCAACAATCCTCCCCGCCTTGAAATCACCCGCACCATCCCCACGTTCACCGACAGTAGCAATTCACATCCCTTTCCACTCCCGAGGCAACAATGACCACAACCGAAAAGCAAACCCTTGGTTTCCAGACCGAAGTCACGCAACTGCTGCAACTGATGATTCATTCGCTGTACTCGAACAAGGAAATTTTCTTGCGCGAGCTGATTTCGAATGCCTCCGATGCGGCCGACAAGCTGCGCTTCGAAGGCATCAACAATGCAGCACTGTACGAAGACGATTCCGAACTCAAAATCACGGTCGGCTTCGACAAGACAGCCCGCACCATCACCATCGCCGACAACGGCATTGGCATGAGCCGCGATGAAGCCATTGCGCATCTGGGCACCATTGCCAAATCCGGCACCAAGGATTTCTTTTCGCAGCTCTCCGGTGACCAGCAAAAAGACGCGGCCCTGATAGGCCAGTTTGGCGTCGGTTTCTATTCCGGCTTCATCGTCGCCGACCGCATCACGGTCGATACCCGCCGTGCCGGCGTGCCTGCCGCAGACGGTGTGCGCTGGGAATCCGAAGGTGCCGGTGACTTCACCGTCGAAGCCATCGACAAGCCACAGCGCGGCACGACGATCACGCTGCATCTGCGCGCCGACCAGGACGAATTCCTGTCGGACTGGAAGCTCAAGTCCATCATCCGCAAATACTCGGACCACATCTCGCTGCCGATCCAGATGCAGAAAGAGGAATGGGACGAAGAGAAAAAAGAATCGGTCATCACCACCGAACTTGAGACCATCAACCAGGCCAGCGCACTGTGGGCGCGCAACCGCAACGAGATCACGCCGGAGCAGTACGTCGAGTTCTACAAGCATGTCTCGCATGACTTCGAAGCGCCGCTGACCTACACGCACAACCGCGTCGAAGGTCGCAGCGAGTACACGCAGTTGCTCTACATCCCGGCCCGCGCCCCATTCGATCTGTGGGATCGCAACAAACGCGGTGGCATCAAGCTGTACGTCAAGCGCGTGTTCATCATGGACGATGCCGAGCAATTGATGCCGGTCTACCTGCGCTTCACCAAGGGCGTGATTGATTCGAACGACCTGCCATTGAACGTCTCGCGCGAGTTGCTGCAAGAATCGCGTGACGTCAAGGTGATCCGCGAGGGCTCGACCAAGCGCGTGCTGTCGATGCTGGAAGAACTGGCCAACAACGACGAGCAAGCCGAAAAGGACAAGTACGTCACGTTCTGGAACGAGTTCGGCCAGGTCCTGAAAGAAGGCATCGGCGAAGACGCGACCAACAAGGATCGCATCGCCAAGTTGCTGCGTTTCTCGTCGACGCACACCGATGACAGCGCACAGACCACCTCGTTCGCCGATTACCTCGGCCGCATGAAAGAAGGCCAGGACAAGATTTATTACGCCACCGGCGAAACTTTTACTGCGGCGAAGAACAGCCCGCACCTCGAAATCTTCCGCAAGAAAGGTGTCGAAGTCTTGCTGATGACGGATCGCGTCGATGAATGGATGCTGTCGTTCCTGACCGAATTCGAAGGCAAGGAACTGACTTCGGTCGCCAAGGGCGGTCTTGATCTGGGCAAGCTCGAAGACGAAGCCGAAAAAAAGCAGCACGAAGAAACCGAAGTGCAGTACCACGAGCTGGTCGCAAAAATGAAAACCGCGCTGGCCGACAAGGCCAAGGATGTGCGGGTCACGTTCCGCCTGACCGATTCGCCAGCCTGTCTGGTGGCTGACGAGAATGAGTTATCGGGTAACCTGATGCGCATGCTGAAAGCCGCTGGCCAGAGCGCACCGGATTCGAAACCCATCCTCGAAATCAACCCGGATCATCCGCTGGTGCAACGCCTGAAATACGAAGAAGCCAAGTTCGATGACTGGTCCAACATCCTGTTCGACCAGGCCATGCTGGCCGAAGGCGGCGCGCTGACGGATCCGGCCGCGTTCGTGAAGCGGTTGAATGAACTGTTGCTGGGCATGGCTAGCCGGTAAGGCACGCAGGTGAGTCTGGCGGCCGGCAAAAACCGGCCAGGCTGACTAATGGCGCAATCATCTTCGGGTGACTGCGCCATTTTTTTGCGTGGCCGAACTCCACGTGGGATCAACGGCTGACGATCTTGTCAATGAACTCCATCGCACGCATCGCCATACTCCCGCTCCACCCGGCAAATCCGCACCCGATACGCCGCATACCAATCCTCCCGGCCGCGCTGCTGCGCCACCAGATGCGCGGCATTCTTCTTCCATGCGGAAATGGACTCCAGTCCGTCCCAATACGACACGGTGATCCCGACCGATTCGCGCGCCGATTCGATGCCGAGAACCCCCGGTTGCTGCGCCGCCAGCGCCACCATCGCGTCGGCCATGTCGTCATAGGCAGGGTTGGGTTCGGACAGTAGCGACGTGAAGATGACTGCGTAGTAAGGCGTGGCGGGTGTGGTGGCGATGGACATGGTGGCAATCCCGGAAAAGTTTTGACCGCTGACCGGCGGTGGCCAACTATTTTAGCCGGATCCACCCATGCCGGACGTCTGCATCGAGATGCGCCATCGTGCATTGCAAAGGCTGTGGCTGAACATGATCGCGACCAGCATCTACCTTGATCTATTACATGGAGCGACATAGACTTGGCTATCTATCCGTAAAA
>CANFED010000396.1 GCA_947445995.1 Oxalobacteraceae bacterium
CTAGCCGGAGTTGTTTTTGGTGTGACATGGAATTCCGTTTCAAATGAATAGAGCAACAGGTCGCGACGGATTAAATACCCGGCGGTATCGTTCGATCTTTGGCGGTATTTTACAGGCCTGATTGCGGAACGCAGGATGCAACGCCTCGTAGGGTGGGCACAGGTTCATCGTGCCCACGCGAGCGCATTTCCGAAAGGCCGGAATTGGCAGGCGTTACCGGCACGCGCGCGTGGGCACAAAGATCCGTGCCCACCCTACGGCGTGTGCGACACTGCGCTCCCCGTCTGAAATGAAAATCGATTATGTGGAATGGCGTGTTGTGCGGCCTGCTGGCCGGAGCGATGTGGGGCATGGTGTTCATCGTGCCGGAAATTTTGTCGGCGTTTTCGCCGCTGGAATTGGCTGTCGGCCGCTATACCGCCTACGGCATCATCGCCGTCGTCCTGCTGTTGCCGCGCCTGCGTGGCATGCTGCATCGGCTTGAACGCAACGATTATTTGGCGCTACTGCGTCAGGCACTGACCGGCAACATCCTTTACTACATGTTGCTCGCACTAGGAGTGAAACTGGCCGGGGTGGCACCGACTTCGCTGATCATCGGCCTGCTGCCAATTTCGGTCACGCTGATCGGACACAAGGATCAGGGAGCCGTGCCGCTGCGTCGACTGGTGCTGCCGTTGCTGGTGGTCGCCGCCGGTATTGCCTGTATCAACATTGATCTGTTCAGTCACACCAGCGCCTCCGGTGCCGTTGCTGATACTGCACGCACGCTGCTCGGTGTGCTGGCGGCGACTGGTGCGTTGCTGTGCTGGACCTGGTACGCCATCGATAACGCACGCTATCTGAAGCGCAATCCTCATTTCAGCAACGCCGAATGGTCGGCGCTGTACGGCATCTCCAGCGGGATGATTGCCTTGCTGGTCGGTGTCGCGGCCTTCGCCATCTGGCACGAGGACGTGACTGGCGCAGCCGGCCTGATCAGCGGTCGTGACTGGACGCTGTTCTGGATCGCCAACAGCCTGCTCGCGCTGGGTGCGTCGGTGATCGGTAACCAGTTGTGGAATATCGCTAGTCGCAGCGTGCCGATGACGCTGTCCGGACAACTGATCCTGTTCGAGACTTTGTTTGCTTTGCTGTACGGCTTCATTTACCAACAGCGCTTGCCGCGCACGCTGGAGAGTGCGGCGATCGTGCTGCTGATCGCCGGTGTTCTGTGGTCGGTGCGCGTCCATGCGCTGCAAAAACAGCCTGCTCCTGCTTGACGTGCAGCTGCTTGCGTGGCACGCGTAGTCAGCGCGGATCAATGAGGTCGGGTTGGTTTATCGCGATCCGCGCCCAATCGCTGACAGGCAGCGCCAGCGGCACGACGAGCGCGTCGGCATCGAGCAGCTGCCGTAACTTGCGTAATTGAAGATCGGCCGGCGGACAGCTTGAACAGCCTTCACTGGTATACAGTGCGACCAGCGTGGCGGACGCCTCGCCGCTTTTGACGGTGCGCACAGGGCTTGCATGCGATGGCAATGTCATGCAGCAGGCGCAAGTAACGACAGCCAGGGTGATGGGGGGCATGGTGGTATTCCGTTCCAAGGACGGTGTACAAGCTAGTCCGCCGCCACTGCAGTGCGCTTTCGCGGCTTGAAAACATTGGCATCACTATTACGAGGGCAACTATGAAAACCGATAAACTGATTAACTTGCCGGCCGCAGGTCCGGATGTGAATGCGCCGCCGCTGTGGCATCACACGCTGCTCATCGGCGCTGCCGTTCTGGTGAGCACTGCGCTGCTGCTGGTCTTGCTGGGCATCCGGCAGGATTTGCTGGCGGTCGCCGCGCAGCCGGTCTTCGTGCTGAAAGTCGTGTTTGTCGCGGCGCTGGTCCTGTCCGGAAAAATCGCCTGCAAGCATCTGTCGTTGCCCGGCGCGCGTCTCGCGATGTTGCCGGTATTGATCGCCGTACCCCTGTTCATCATGTTCGGGATGGCGCTGCTGACACTGACGGAGGCCGCACCGGACCAGCGCGCCAGGCTATTCTGGGGCGAGACCTCGCTTAGCTGTACATGCCTGATCGCCGCGCTGTCCTTGCCCATCTTTGCGGCGATACTCAAGGTCATGCGTGATCGGGCACCGACCCGGTTGCGCCTTGCTGGTGCCGCCGCCGGCTTCACGGCCGGAGCGACTGCAGCGGTCGTCTATTGCCTGCATTGCCCGGAAATTGCAGCGCCGTTCGTCGCGTTCTGGTACGTGCTGGGCATGCTGATTCCGGCTGGTATCGGTGCGCTGATCGGACCGCGGGTGTTGCGCTGTTAGGTGCAAGCGAACCGGACGACGGTCTGCGTGCCGGTGCCCGGTTATCAGGCCCACTGCACAACAGTTAACGGGCCACCTTTCGTTGGCATGTTGTCACGCCTGATGTGGCATGATCACCTCCGGAATTCATCACAGGAGCCACCATGTCCAGCATCGCCCCAGAGACCCTCGCTGCCTACGCTGCGACCCACTATTGCGTCGATGCGCCAACGCCGCTGGTGCTCGAAATTGGCATCGGCAATCCGGCATTGAAGGCGTTGCTGCGCCAGGCCAAAACCGATTGTTGCGCATTCATCACTGCCTGCAATCCGCTCGGTGAGGCGCTGGCCGATGAACAGAACACCGCGTTGCGGGCCAAGCTGGCGTTGACGCTGCGTCAGCGCAGCCTGGTGTTTTTTGATGGGATTGGCCAGCATCCGACCGGTGCCTGGCCCGGCGAACCGAGCTTTCTTGTGCTCGACCTGTCGCTGGCGTCGGCACGGGCGCTCGGACAGACTCTGGCGCAAAACGCGATCGTATGGTGCGGTGCGGATGCGCTGCCACAACTGGTATTGCTGCGCTAAGCGCGGGCGTCCTGACGCTTGATTTATCCTCACTTGTCGGCGTTATTTGGGGACTACAATCACAACCAATTGCCGGAGATCCCCGTGAACAAACGCCACTTCCTCGCTGCTGCCGGACTCGGTCTGGTCACTGCGCACAGCTTCGCCGCACCGCTGAAAACACCCGCGACGATTACCGGGCCGACCTTGCTGACCCTGACCGGAACAATCGGTGCTGGCAATCGGGGGCCACTCGATCCGGCACTCGACCAGTTGATGAAAAAGCAGGGCGTTGCGTTTGATCGTGCCCATGTTTTTGACTTTGCCGCGCTGCGTGTCTTACCGGCGATCACGATCAATCCCACGCTGGAATATGACGGCAAAGTCCATGCGCTTAATGGACCGTTAATGACCGACGTGCTCAACGCGGCAGGCGCGGCGACCACTGGCCAGGGCCGCGTCTTGCTGCGGGCAATTGATGGCTACGTCGTGGCAGTATCTTTCGCCGACATGGTGAAGTATCGCTTCATTGTGGCGACCACACTGGATGGAACAGCGCTCACGCTGGGCGGAC
>CANFED010000397.1 GCA_947445995.1 Oxalobacteraceae bacterium
CGCCTTCGTGACGTTCTTTTTGCTCGGCCAGCAAATCCTTGAGCCGGTCCATCAATTTGTCGTAGCCGAATTTTTCGAGAGCCGCTTTTTGCTCGTCGGTCAGTTCGCGCTGCATGCGCTTGACCAGCCAGTCGAGCGGAATCTGCGGATTCTTCTCGAAGATCGCCTCGATGCCTTTGAAGTACAGGCCGAAGGCACGGTCGAACTTGTCGAAGTGGGCTTCATCCTTGACCAGCGTGATGCGCGACAAATAATAAAATTCGTCGAGCGAATTGCTGATCACGTTCTTTTGCATCGCTTCGAGCAGGATCAGGAATTCCTTGATCGAGACCGGAATTTTTGCGTCCTTGAGCGTGAAGAAAAAATCAATCAGCATCGCTTGCCTCGCTGTGCCAGTTTGTAGGTCAGGTGCGCGTCGATTTCCGGCCACTCACCGGCGACGATGCTGAACATCACCGTGTCGCGCACGGTGCCGTCGCGACGCAGCGCGTGATGGCGGAGTATGCCGTCGCGTTTGGCACCGAGCCGGGCGATCGCTTCTTGGGACACCAGATTGAAATTATCGGCACGAAAACCGACCACGTCGCAGCCAAGCACCTCGAACGCATGGCGCAGCAACAGCCATTTGCAGGTGGTGTTGACGTGGGTGCGTTGCCAAGTTTTGGCGTACCAGGTGTGGCCGATTTCGACACGACCCAGCGCGGGCACGATGTCGTGAAAACTGGTCGTGCCGATGACGGTGTCGCTGGCGATATCACGCACGATGAAGGGCAAGCGGCTGCGGTCATTGAGCGCGGTGTCGATGTACGCATCTTCATCGCCGGGGGCTGGTGCCGAGGTCACGCGCAAGGTCCAGAGTTCGCCATCGGCCGCTGCAGTCGCCAGCGCAGGCGCGTGCCCGGCGCTCATCGGTTCGAGGCGCACGCCGTGCAATTCCAGCGTGACGGGAGCAATCGGTGTCATCGTCAGGTGCTCAGCGATTGGTACGCGACATGAACACCAGCCGCTCGAACAGATGCACGTCCTGTTCGTTTTTCAGCAGCGCGCCATGCAGTGGTGGCACGATGGATTTGGCGTCCTTGCTGCGCAGCGCTTCCGGTGGGATGTCTTCGGCCAGCAGCAGTTTGAGCCAGTCCAGCAGTTCGGAGGTCGACGGTTTTTTCTTCAGGCCGGGGACGTCGCGCACTTCGTAAAAGGTCTGTAGCGCTTGCGCCAGCAAGTCTTTTTTCAGCGTCGGGTAATGGACATCGACGATCTGCTGCATCGTGTCCTTGTCCGGGAATTTGATGTAATGGAAAAAGCAGCGGCGCAGAAAGGCGTCCGGCAATTCCTTTTCATTGTTGGAGGTGATGATGACCAGCGGCCGGTGTTTTGCCTTGACCATCTCGCGCGTTTCGTAGACATAGAATTCCATGCGGTCGAGTTCGCGCAGCAAGTCGTTCGGGAATTCGATGTCGGCCTTGTCGATTTCATCGATCAGCAGCACGACCTGTTCGTCGGCGGTGAAGGCTTGCCACAGCACGCCCTTGACGATGTAGTTGGCAATGTCCTTGATGCGCTCGTCGCCGAGTTGCGAGTCGCGCAGGCGCGAGACGGCGTCGTATTCGTACAGACCCTGCTGCGCCTTGGTGGTCGACTTGATGTGCCATTGCAGTAGCGGCATGCCCAGCGCGGCAGCGACTTCTTCGGCCAGCATGGTCTTGCCGGTGCCGGGTTCGCCCTTGATCAGCAATGGTCGCTGCAACGTGAGTGCGGCGTTGACGGCGAGTTTCAGGTCGCCGGTGGCAACGTAACTGTCGGAACCTTCGAAGCGTGGTACTGGCGGCATGGTGGGTGGTCCGTTGGGATATGGAAAAACGAGTATAAGCGAGAATCTCGCAGCGAACTCCCTCGCAGACCAGGCTGGCCAGGCAATTTTGTATCGTGGACTGGGCGAAGTTCTTGCGGTAGAATTCGCATGTTTTGGTGCCGGGCGGCACGGCAGTCGCGCTCTTGCAAGAGCGTAGAGACGATCCGGTGCAGTCTGTTCTCCGAGTTTTTTTCGCATCTTTTTTTCGCATTAACCACCTTAGCTGACATGAAAAAACTACTTGCACTTCTCGTGCTGGCCGGCCTGGCCAACTACGCCGCAGCAGCAGAACTTGTTGGCGACGCCAAAGCTGCCGAAAACAAGATCGCACAATGCGTCGGCTGTCATGGCATCTCGGGTTACAAGGCGACTTTCCCTGAAGTGTATTCGGTGCCGATGATTGGCGGACAATCCGCCAAGTACATCGAGAGCGCGCTGCACGCCTACAAGAAGGGCGATCGCACCCATCCATCGATGCGCGGTATCGCTACCAGCCTGAGTGAGCAGGACATCGTCGATGTCGCCGCCTACTACTCGCAAAAAAAATAACGGGGACTCACAGATGAACAAATTTTTCGCCGGCGCGGTCTTCGCGCTTTGCAGTGTGGCTGCCATGAATGCCAGTGCAGCTGGCAATGTCGACAACGGCAAGGCACTGACCGCCAAATACAATTGTGCCGCGTGCCATGGCGCAGACTTCAACAGCCCGATCGATCCGACCTATCCGAAACTGGCTGGCCAGCATGCGGATTACCTCAAGCATGCACTGGTTGCTTACAAGCGCGGTGGCGATGCACTCAATGGTCGCTCCAACGCGATCATGGCTGGCATGGCGAAGCCCTTGTCGGCAGTCGACATGGAAGACATCGCTGCTTACCTGCATAGCTTGCCGGGTTCGCTGGTGATGGTGAAGCATTAAGACAGCACCCGTTACGATTAAAAAAGCCACGACGTGTCGTGGCTTTTTTAATGGTCGTGTCGGATTCAGCAGCGTCGCCGCACGCTTTCAATATAGGTCGCGCCGTCCGGTGGCAATCCGTTGCGTTGCGCCGTCCACATCATCTCGCCCAGGCATTCCATGATCTGGTGATGCGCTTCATGTTCGGAGTCCAGCTTGCGCGCCAGCGTCAGGAATGCGGCGCGGATGCCAGGTGGCTGATCGATCGAGGTCTGTTCGGCGATCGACAGGTGCATTGATAAATGCAGGAACGGATTGCTTTGCCCGCGCTCGACCGAATAGTCGGCGGCCAGGGCGCTGTCAACGTCTTCCAGCGCGCTGGCATATTCGGGATGCTGTGCAATCCAATCGCGTGCAATTGCCTCGAGCGGACTGAGAATCGCACCGTTGCGATGCTTGTCGTAGGTGGCACAAAAAAATCGTCTGACATCATCTTGCGAAGGGGTGAACATGGTGGTGGGGGAGCCTGCAATAAAATGAGAATTGTACGGGGGTTGACGCGGATGCGTGGCGTGGTCGATTCGATTACCATGAGCTCCTGTCCAACTTACCCCGGAGTCTTTCATGCTAGATCAGGCCGCCCTTGCTACCTTGTTTTCCGATGCGCG
>CANFED010000398.1 GCA_947445995.1 Oxalobacteraceae bacterium
CGCAAGCGCGTCATCGCAGTGACACCGCTGTCGAGCCAGGTTGCCGGCATGACGATGCCGAATTCCTCGCCACCGAGCCGGCCAAAACGATCCATACCCCGCAATAATTTCTGTGCCGTGTCCGCCAGTGTCTTGAGTACCGTATCACCAATGGCCATACCGCACAGTTCATTGATGCGCTTGAAATGATCGAGATCGACAATGGCCAGACAGAATGGCTGGCCAGTGCGGTGCGAGCGCTGCAGTTCCGCACCCAAGGTTTCGAGCAGGGTACGCCGGTTCAGCACCCCGGTCAGCACATCGTGGCGAATCAGTGCGGAGATACCGGAACGCAAGGTACGCAGCTCTTCTTCGGTGGCAGCGAGCTGCTGGCGCAGCAGGACGAGTTCAGCAACAGCATTCGGTTCCGTGGTCATGAGGAGCTCCGTTCAGTGTTACGACAATGAAGAGTCCGGCGAAGGACCGAACTGGTTGGGTTCTTTCGCTTGCTGCGCCAAAAATATCACCACGATGATCCAGCCAATCAGCGGCACCAGCCATAACAACTGCAGCCAGCCGCTGCGATTGGTGTCGTGCAGACGGCGGCTGGCGGCAGCCGTCGACGGGATCAGTGTCACCAGTGAAAACACGACGCTGGCCGTGTTGTCGATCATGCCAAGTACAAGACTGCCGAGCAACGTGAACAAGGCAAAGTACCAGAACTCTTCACGGGAAGCGCGACCGCTGAAGTCAGCGTATTTTGAAAAGCAGGTCTTGATGGCATCGGCAAATGTCATGAAAAAATTCCAGGTTGGTGAGAGGAGACGGGGAAAACCGGACCAGCCAATATGCCACAGCCCGGCATGGTTGAAAACACCAAACGACGATACCGGCGATCAGACAACGCCTGCCCGACGTCAAGTGCCAAAAAGGCGCAAGCCGGCCAGGTCCAGAATCGTGATGCCGCCGTAGTCGACGCTGAGCAAGCCATCTTTTTCGAGCACCTGCAGGGCCTGATTGGCACGCTGGCGCGACGTGCCGCAGAGGTAGCCGATTTCTTCCTGAGAAATTTGCAATTGCAAGCCGCTGTGCGGGTTCAGGTACGGATTGAACAGCGCCGCCAGACATCGTGCGACGCGGGTATCGGGGTCCAGCATGCGATCGTATTCGACCAGCGAAATGAACAGCCCGAGACGCTCGTTCAATTGCAGCAGCAAAAACCGATTGAACGAAATGCTGGTATCGAGCAGCCAGGTGAACGTGGCGCGCGGCATGATGGCCAGCCGGCTTTCGCGCAGCGCCACCACGTCGTAGCGACGCACTTCGGTCTTCAGTAGCGAGCCTTCGCCAAACCATCCGCCAGGTCCCATGCCGGTAAAAGTCACGGTCTTGCCTTCGGGTGACACACTGCTCATTTTCAGCAAGCCCGACATGACGCCAATCCACTGATCGACCGGCTCTGCCTTGCGGCAGGCATAACCGCCGGCCGGCACCACGCGCTCGCTCATTTCGCAGGCAACACGCTCGCGTTGCGCCTGGGTCAGCGACGGTGCCCAGAAAGTCTGGTCGAGAAATTGCACGATGCTGGAGGGAACTGGAGTCATGGTGCGTCGCATCAACGAAAGTTGGTAAATAGGTGACCAATTGTCGTGCAGAAGACAACCTGCAGCAAGGTGAAGTCCTAGTATCGATCAAACAAAAAGACCGGCGTCGTCATTGTAGACGGCCCGGTGGTGCAGGCACGATTTGATCGTGCACAATCCGATTGCACATCAGTTAAACAGTAAGAGTCGCGTCAGTTTCAACGACCACACTACCCGCAGAGTGCTGCCAGAGAGCAGCGCCGCAAAGCCAGATCGAGCCAATTCGAGCCAGACCAGCAGCACCAAATATAAGAGGACCATGGTGGAGACAACAACCAAGGCGACGGGAACGACGTTCCCGCACCTGCTCTTGCAACACGCGCAGCAACGGCCGCACAAGGCCGCCTTCCGCGAAAAAGACCTCGGCATCTGGCAGGCCACGAGCTGGTCGCAGGTCGCCGCCGAAGTCCGTGCACTGGCCTGCGGGCTGGCGGCGATCGGCTTCAAGCGCGGCATGAACCTGGCCATCATCGGCGACAACCGGCCGCGCCTGTACTGGGCGATGTCGGCGGTGCAATGCCTCGGTGGCGTGCCGGTGCCGCTGTACCAGGATGCGCCAGCGGCCGACATGGCCTACGTGCTGCAGGACGCCGAGATCGATTTTGCCGTGGTCGAAGACCAGGAGCAGGTCGACAAGCTGTTCGAGATCAAGCAGACCCAGCCGGCGATGGCCGATCGTCTCCATCACATCGTTGTCGATGACGAGCGCGGCCTGCGCCACTACGCACAGCACGAACTCGACAGCTACGCCAAGCTGCAGGAAATCGGCCGCAAGTTCGATCTCGCCCATCCCGATTTTTTCATGCGCGAAATCAATCTCGGCCAGCCCGACGACACCGCCATCATCCTGTACACCTCGGGCACCACCGGCAAGCCGAAGGGCGTTTGCCATTCGCATGCGGCAATGATCGCCACGGCCGCCAACCTGATCGAATTCGACCAGCTGACCGAAGCCGATGATGTGCTGTGTTACCTGCCGCTGGCATGGGTCGGCGACTTCCTGTATTCGTATGCGCAAGCGCATCTGGTGGGCCTGTGCCTGAACTGTCCGGAGTCACCGGAGACGGTCATGACCGACCTGCGCGAAATCGGCCCGACCTATTATTTCGGCCCACCGCGGGTCTATGAAAACATCCTCACGCAAGTGATGATCCGCATCGAAGACGCCAGCTGGATCAAGCGCAAGCTGTTCCATCATTTCATGGCGGTGGCACGGCGCGTCGGCATTCCCATCCTCGATGGCAAGGGCAGTGTCAGCCTGCTCGACCGGCTTGAATACGCGTTCGGCGAACTGCTTATTTATGGTCCGCTCAAGAACGTGCTCGGCCTGTCGCGACTGCGTGTGGCCTACACCGGCGGCGAAGCCATCGGGCCGGATCTGTTCGACTTCTATCGCTCGCTCGGCATCAACCTCAAGCAGCTCTACGGCATGACCGAAACCTGCGTCTCGGTCTGCATGCAACGCTCCGGCGACGTCAAGCTCGACACGGTTGGCAAACCGATGAAGGGCGTCGAGATCAAACTCAGCGATAGCGGCGAAGTACTGGTGCGTTCACGCGGCCTGATGACCGGCTACTTCAAGCGCCCCGAAGCCACCGCCGAAGCGATTGATGCCGACGGCTACTTCCTGACCGGCGACGCCGGCTTCTTCGATGCCGACGGCCACCTGAAAATCATCGACCGCGCCAAGGATGTCGGCAGGATGGCCGATGGCGCGATGTTTGCGCCGAAGTACATCGAAAACAAACTGAAGTTCTTCCCGTACATCAAGGAAGCCGTGGCCTTTGGC
>CANFED010000399.1 GCA_947445995.1 Oxalobacteraceae bacterium
AAATTTTTTCCTAATCAAATGGATGATAAGAAAAACAGAAAGACCGCTGAAATACGAGCCTATCGACCACCAATATATTTAATCCCAAACTATTTTTGCCATTTCACAAAGGCACAGCGCTACACCTAACCAATTGTTGTTGACGGTGCTACCGTTGAAAATCCTTTTAACTTGTCTACCAAAAAGCGTGCCAAAAAAAAGGTGCCCGTAAGGCGGGCACCTTTTTTCAAACAGCAAGGTTGATGGGTCGAACCACCGGAAAGCGTGTAGCTCTCAATTATCGATCAGATTCAAACTAATTGAGTTGAATTCTTACAGCAGTGCAGCAGCAGTAGCTTGACGGCAATTTGCTGGAACATATTTAAAACCAGTAGCAGGTGTTGCCGAGCAAGCCCAAGTAATTTGATTCGCAGGAGGAGTGCCTACTGTAAGTGCAGCTCCTGGTACGCCTGCTGCGCCTCCATCGAATGGCGTCATTACAATCGTCATAGCTCCGGCCCTAGTCGTAGTAACAACCGTAATCGCACCAGTTAAAGCAGCAACCACTGGAGCCGTCGCAATGTTCTGTGTCGTCGTACCAGCATTAAGGCCGAGTGCAAAAGCAGTTCCATTCGAAGCATTGTCGGCAACCGTTATTTTTACAGCATCAGCTGCAACGATGGCCTCTGATACCCGAGCCCGCACCGTGTAATCCTGATAAGCCGGCAAAGCCACCGCAGCCAAGATACCAATAATCGCGACCACAATCATCAGTTCGATCAGAGTGAAACCCGCTTGTGCTTTCTTAACCATTTTCATCGTTTTCATTTGGCGTATCCCAGTTGGAAGTAGACAGAGGTTTCTGCCATGAATACCTCATTGCAATCGGCATGCCAGCTAAAATTCCGGAGAAACCACCGTGATTTCAAACTGGCGACACCAAATGTGACCAGAATCATCACCCTGAAGTGATAATTTACGTCAGGCAATAAAATTTTGGTCGTCTCCTCCATACCGCCTCGCTATCAATCACGATCTCAACAAAAATTCCACTTCAGTCCCTGACAAATTGACCACGCTCCCCGGCACAAGCGGCGTCGCACCCGCCCCGATTGATACGCCGTTGACCACTGGAAAACACTCCCCTTCGACATGCGTGATCAGGAATCCTTGCGGCCGCCGGGTGATCATGGCGACCTGTACGCCGGGGTCGCCTATCGTGGTCTCGGATTTGGTGACCACCATTTCCTTGCCGGCGTAAGGTCCGGTGCGTATGCGCAATATGGCGACCGGGCTGGTTGTGTGATTGATCGATGTGGCGATATCGGTTTCTCCGCGCTGTGCGGCAATCGCGGAATCGACGTGGAAGTTGGAGTTCGGAAAACCTAACCCGCTATTGGTACCGCGCCCGGTCACCCGACGCGCGGCAGGATTGAAATAGCGGATATCGTAATTGGCGACGCGGATGATGTCGTGGTTTTGCAGGTAGTGCTTGCTGACCGGCTCACCGTTGACGAGGATGCCGTTGGTACTGTTGAGGTCTTCTACATACGAGTTATGACCGATCGTGACGATTGCCGCATGGGCGGCACTGACCGAGCGGGCATCGAGCACGATGTCGTTGTGCGGACGTCGGCCGATGGTGATGCGTTCCTTGTCGAGCGTGACTTCGTGCAATAGTTGGCCATCCCAAGAGACAATGATTTTTGCCATAGTGGTCGTTCCTTTCCGTCGTGCGATGCGCGCCTGTTATTTGATCCAGCCAAACAGTCTTCCAATCAGGCCCTCTTTTTGTGCTTCGTGATCCTGCACGTGCACAAGAATAACGGAAATATTGTCTCTTCCACCCTGTTCATTGGCGATCGCCAGCAGACTGGCAGCAGCAAGTTGCAGGTCTTCCGGCGATTCTTGCAGGATGGCTTCAATATGCTGCGCGGTCAGCATGTCGGTCAATCCATCCGAGCAGAGCAGATAGAGGTCACCGGGAAGCACCACATAATCGTGCACTTCGACCTCGATGTTGTCTTCGACACCAACAGCACGGGTGATCAGGTTGCGATTCGGGGAAAACCAGGCTTCGTCCGCACTGACCAGTCCGGCGTCAATCTGATCCTGCAAGAGCGAGTGGTCTCGCGTCAGTTGCTCCAGCTGGCCGTCACGCTGACGGTAGCAGCGTGAATCGCCGACATGGGCCAGCGTGATCGTCTGCTGGTGAAAAAGCGCCGTCACCAGCGTGGTGCCCATTCCTGCGTAGTCGGGCTCCTGCAAGGCCGCCGTGAGGATCGCCGTGTTGGCCTCGTTGACGGCATGACACAGCAAAGCAGACATGTGGTCGAGTGCATCGACAGACGGCTCGGCAGCAATTGCCCGCAATTCAGTTTCCATCACTTGCCGCACCGTGGTGATGGCAATGTTGCTGGCGACTTCGCCGGCGTTATAGCCGCCCATCCCATCAGCCAGGATGACCAGCCCGAAGTCGGGGCTGATCGCAATCGCATCTTCGTTATGGGGCCGCAACAAACCGGTATCGGTCAATGCGGCGAACTCGAGTTGCAACGGGATCGACATAGGCAGGTACAAAGAAAATCAGTGATGAACAAACGACATAGTGCTGTGGAGTACCCGGCTTGTACAGGATCCACTGAATCGCACGTCCTTGCGCGGGCTTTACTGCCCGCTATAAAAATTCGGCACTGCACAAATGCGAAGGGGAGCCGAAGCTCCCCGTCGGTCGCCAGCTCGGCGACCAGTTCCAGCGACGGACGATTACAACATGGATTTCAGCAAGCGCGCCATTTCGGACGGGTTCTTGGTGACCGTGATGCCACAGGCTTCCATGATGTCCAGCTTGGCTTGCGCCGTGTCGGCACCGCCGGAGATCAGCGCGCCGGCATGGCCCATGCGCTTGCCCGGAGGAGCCGTCACGCCAGCGATGAAGCCGACGACTGGTTTTTTCATGTTGTCCTTGATCCAGTAAGCCGCATTGGCTTCGTCCGGACCGCCGATTTCACCAATCATGATGACGGCATCGGTATCAGGATCGTCATTGAACATGCGCATGATGTCGATATGCTTGAGACCATTGATCGGGTCGCCACCAATACCGACGGCAGACGATTGCCCCAGACCCAATGCGGTCAGCTGACCAACCGCTTCATAGGTCAGCGTACCGGAGCGCGAGACCACACCGATACGGCCGGCCTTGTGGATATGGCCCGGCATGATGCCGATCTTGATCTGGTCAGGAGTGATCAGGCCAGGGCAGTTTGGTCCGAGCAGCAAGGTCTTGCTGCCGGATTTGGCCATGCGGTCTTTCAACGCCATCATGTCGCGTACAGGAATGCCTTCGGTGATGCAGATGGCGAGGTCGAGTTCGGCTTCGACCGCTTCCCAGATCGCGGCAGCAGCGCCGGCTGGCGGGACGTAAAT
>CANFED010000400.1 GCA_947445995.1 Oxalobacteraceae bacterium
AGGAGTACACGCGATGCAGCTTTATTACGCCCCCGGCAATGCCAACCTGGCCCCGCACATTCTTCTCGAAGAACTCGGCATCCCGCATACGCTCACACTGGTCGATCGCGACAACGCCATGCATCGCGGCGAAGCCTATCGCAAGCTCAACCCGAATGGACTGATCCCGGTGCTGGTCGACGGCGATCTGGTGCTGTATGAAACTGCCGCGATCTGCCTGCACCTGGCCGACACGCATCCCGACGCGCAGCTCGCGCCACCGCTCGCCACCGCTGCGCGCGCCCATTGCTACAAATGGCTGATGCACCTGACGAATACCGTGCAGGCTGAAATGATCACCTACTTTTATCCGGAGCGGATGGTCGACGATGCCTCTGCTGCGGCCCAGGTGAAAGCCCACGCCGAAGCCCGGCTGGCACGCATGTTCGACCTGATCGATGCCGAACTCGCGGCTGGCGGACCGTACCTGTTGGGCGCGCAGTTCAGCATTGTCGATCCGTACCTGTTCATGCTGTCGCGCTGGAGCCGGATGATGGCGCGGCCGGCGCGTGAGCGCGTGGCGCTGGGGCGGTATCTGGCGATGATGGCGTTGCGACCGGCGGTGCAGAGGGCGTTTGCGGCAGAGGGGATTGCTGCGCCGTTTTGTTGAGATCCAATGCGGGTCGTAGCGCGTTGCAAGGTGTTCGGTGCAATACCCTTCGGTTATTGCACCCTACGCACCGACGCCGTTTTGTTGGGTGCCGTAGGGTGGGCACAGCAACATCGTGCCCACGCGAATGCACCACCGAAGCGGGATTTGGCCGACATTGCTGGTGCGCGCGCGTGGGCACAAAAAGCCGTGCCCACCCTACCTGATCGCTGCGCCTCGTGCGACGCCCGTCGTCAGGTCGTAGGGTGCAATAACCGCAGGGCATTGCACCGAATGTTCTGACTGTGGTCGCCAAAATCGATCGGCAGAGTTACCGATAGCTTGACGATTCAAGCGGCAATCTTTGTTGACGACGTGCCGTCCCCGCGCCCGGCCAGCAACCCGGCGATTGAGATATCTTCGTCTAGGGCATCCCAATGAAGGCCATTGGCCGAGAGCTCACATTGCTCGCGTTGCTCGGGGGTGGCATGTAGC
This sequence comes from Oxalobacteraceae bacterium, assembly GCA_947445995.1. Taxonomy (GTDB): domain Bacteria; phylum Pseudomonadota; class Gammaproteobacteria; order Burkholderiales; family Burkholderiaceae_D; genus Actimicrobium. The sequence goes on from CANFED010000400.1 coordinate 1,124, forward strand.
AGCCGTGGAAACCACGCCAGTGGCACCCCCAGCGTGCGACCGTCCGACAACATGACCCACATGCTGTTGTCATCGAATTTGACGGATTTAGCGGAAGTAGTCATTCCAGGTCCTTTCAATTAGCTTGGTATTTTTTTCTGCAGCGTCGGCAAGTTCCCGCAGCGTTCGTGCATCAAATCCATTGCTGTCACTCAAACAAACGGTGGGATGCAACCAGAATTTTGCTTCACCTTCACTGCTGCGGACATGCACATGTACTGGCTCTCTCGGACTGCCCTCGTTCGAGTAGAAGAAAAAGCGGTATCCCTTGTATCGAAACACAACCGGCATTGGGTTCTTTCGGATGATTTTTTTCGAGAGCCAGGGACCTGCCGTTCCGTCCGACCCAAAGTTGTACCTTCGCACAAGTCAGCCAACGATTTCAAGCGATATAAGCAATCATCGTGGCTTCCCTGACGCATCACTGTCCCGGCAACTTCCGCCGGCGCAGTGCCGTAGGGTGGGCACAGCAACATCGTGCCCACGCGAATGCACCACCGAAGCTGGATTTGGCCGACATTGCTGGTGCGCGCGCGTGGGCACAAAAGCCGTGCCCACCCTACCTGATCGCTGTGCGTCATTTGACACTCGTCTTCAGTGGCAGGGTGCAATAACCGCAGGGCATTGCACCGAATGTCCTGACTGCGGTCGCCAAAAGTTACATGAAACGAAGGTGTCTGGATACCGGTAGCTATCCCGACGCATCACTGCCCCCGCAACTTCCGCCACAACGTCGTCCTGCTCACCCCCAGATACTTCGCCGCCGCTTCCCGGTTGCCATCAAATCGCGCCAGCACCTCCGTCAATGATTCCGCCGGGGCGGTAGCGAGCACCATCGGTGCGACGGCCCCCGCGCGCATCAATTCCGGTGCAACCGCCAGCAACAATCCCGGTGATAAGGCCTGCAGCGGTTCGGCCGCCAGATACAGCGCAACGCGTTCCATCATGTTGCGCAATTCGCGCACGTTGCCCGGCCAGCCATAGCCGGCCAGCAGGGCCGAACACGCCAGCAGTTCTGCATGCAGGTTCGCATGCGGGCGCAAGCCCATCGCGGCCAGCGCATTTTTGAGGCACCAGGCGGCCAGTTCGACCTGGTCGTCGGGCCGCTCACGCAACGGTGGCAAGGTCATGCGCAAGACGCCCAATCGATAAAACAGATCGGGCCGGAAGCGGCCTTCCTGCACACGTGCATCGAGGTCGCAATGGGTTGCGCTGACGATACGCACATCAACCGGGATCGGCCGGGTGCCGCCGACGCGCACGACTTCACGTTCTTCGAGTACCCGTAACAAACGGGTTTGCAGCGGCAGCGCCATCTCGCCGATTTCATCGAGGAAGAGCGTGCCGTGCTGCGCCGCTTCAAACAATCCGGCATGGCCGCCGCGACGTGATCCGGTGAACGCACCTTCTTCATGGCCGAACAGCTCCGCTTCCAGCAATGATTCGGCCAGCGCGCCGCAATTCAAGGCCACGAACGGCTGGCGAGCGCGCGTGCTTTCGCGGTGGATGGCTTGTGCCGCCAGTTCCTTGCCGGTCCCGGTTTCGCCCTGGATCAGCACCGTGGCCGGCGAGCGGGCGAACAGCGTGATGGCTTGCCGCGCGCGTTGCATCGCCGCCGATTCGCCGCGCAAATCATTGAGGCCATGACGTGCGCGCAAGGTGTCGGCGGGCGGGGCAGGGCGACGCCGGTTGCTGTCGATGCGGGTGAAGCGGGCAATGTCGAGCGCATCGTCAAACGCATGCCGGATTGACGCCGCCGAATAGACGAACACGCCAGCCAGCCCGGCTTCTTCGGCCAGGTCGGTGATCAGGCCGGCACCGACGATGGCCTGGATGCCGGCGGCTTTCAGTTCGCTGATCTGCGCGCGCGCATCTTCTTCGGTGACGTAGCTGCGCTGGATAATGTCGAGTCCGAAGGTGGCCTGGAATTCACTGAGCTCCGGCATCGTCTGCTGGTAGCTGATCAGCCCGATCCGGGGCGTGATCTTACGGGCGCGCGCCAGCGCCTGCAGTACGTCAAAGCCGCTGGCTTTCGCGATGATGACCGGCACCGACAAGCGACTCTTGAGATAGGCCGCATTCGAGCCGGCGGCGATGACGGCGTCGCAGCGTTCGGTTACAAGACGCTCGCGGATGTGGCGCACCGCATCTTCGAAGCCGAGATGGATCGGCTCTATCGTGGCGGCGTCGCCGTATTCGAGCATGATGTCGCGAAACAGGTCGAACAGGCGCG
>CANFED010000401.1 GCA_947445995.1 Oxalobacteraceae bacterium
GATCCAGTGCATTTCGGCATCCTGATCATCGTCAACATGGAAGTCGGCATGTGTCATCCACCGGTCGGATTGAACCTGTATGTCGCGTCCGGGATTACCAAGATGGGCATCACCGAACTGACTGTGGCGGTCTGGCCCTGGCTGTTGACGATGCTCGCATTCCTTGGTTTGGTGACCTATGTACCGGCGATTTCGCTGTGGTTGCCTAACCTGATTTACAACTGACCGGCCAGTCACTTTCATGGTGCGTTGCAGCACCATGAAATGATTGCGCACAATACGAAATATCTTGCTTGACGTACGATTCAATATGTCTGAGACTCCGGTCAGCATTAAATAAATGGCATTCAAATGGTGCAGTTGGCCAGCCATGAATTTTCGGTGAGCATCACGGCAGGACAGAATCATGAGGTGGATGGCGCTGATAAAACGGTATCGATACCGCAGTGAAGAGGAGACGCGTGTTTCGACAAAGCTGTTTAAACAGCAGGGAAACACAAGCATGGCTTAAGGCGCATCGGATGATGCGCCTTTTTTATTTTGTGCGAATTTGTTCTATCCTTCGGCTCATGAAAACACTGTCAGGCAGTTCTCTTTTTTCGGTGATTGTTCCGGCTCCTTTCGGTGCAGTCGGATTGCGTACCGGCACTGGCGTGGTGCAGGAGCTGGTCTATCTGCCACCCTCATTTGCAGCCCAATCGGCCACCGATGCGCTGGCCGAACAGGCTGGTCAGCAGGTCAGCCGTTATCTGTCGGATCCTGATTTTCGTTTCGATTTGCCGCTGGCCGACGTCGGCACGGCGTTCCAGCGCAAGGTGTGGGCAGTCATTGCTGCCATCCCGCGCGGCGACGTGCTGACCTACGGCGAGGTCGCGAAGATCATCGGTTCGGCGCCGCGTGCGGTCGGTCAGGCCTGCGGTGCCAACTGGTTTCCGTTGGTGATTGCCTGCCACCGCGTGACCGCTGCCGGTGGATTGGGCGGTTTTTCGCATGACGGCAATGCGGCCGGATTTCATCTTGGCGTCAAGCGCTGGTTGCTCGCGCATGAAGGCGTCACCGATGTCTGACGTGGCGACCCTCAATGCCGATAGTCGCCAGCACATCGATACCTTTTGCGACACGCTGTGGCTGGAAGATGGCCTGGCAAAAAATTCGCTGGAGGCGTATCGGCGTGACCTGACTGCATTTGCGCTGTGGCTCGCCGCGACGACGCAGACCGGTCTGCTGGCGGTGACGGCAGCCGACATCAATGCCTATTTTGCAGCGCGTCATGATGCCTCCAAAGCGACCACGGCAAATCGCCGCCTGGCCGTGCTGAAAAGGTTCTATCAACTGGCACTGCGCAACAACCAGATCAGCGACGATCCCTGCCTGAAGCTGCATTCGGCCAAGCAAGCGCCACGTTTTCCGAAGACGCTGTCGGAAGCCAACGTGGAGGCATTGCTGGCGGCACCGGACGTGACGACGCCGCTCGGTCTGCGTGACCGGACCATGCTGGAACTGATGTACGCCAGTGGCTTGCGCGTGACCGAACTGGTGCTGCTCAAATCGATCGAGGTCAGCCTCAACGATGGCGTGCTGCGGGTCACCGGCAAGGGCAACAAGACGCGCCTGGTGCCGTTCGGTGAAGAGGCGCACGGCTGGATCGAACGCTACCTGGCCGAGGCCCGTGCGCAGATCCTGGACGGACAGATGGATGATGCGTTGTTCGTGACGGCACGCGGTGGTCCGATGACGCGGCAGATGTTCTGGGTGGTCGTAAAAAAATGCGCCGCGCGTGCCGAGATCAACGCGCCACTGTCGCCGCACACGTTGCGTCATGCGTTTGCGACCCATTTGCTCAATCACGGTGCCGATCTGCGCGTGGTGCAATTACTGCTCGGTCATGCCGATATCTCGACCACGCAGATTTATACGCATGTGGCGCGGGAGCGGCTCAAGGCCCTGCATGCGGCGCATCATCCGCGCGGATAGCCGGTAAGTCGCGAAATAATATAAACGATTTCATGGCGATGGTTTCTCGGTTGGCCGGAATCCTGTATCCTCCGCTGACCGGCCGCGTTGCATCAAGCCGGTCAGGTGGTGGCACTTTATTTCCTATCGGTATCGCGTAAAAGGGTGAGACATTGGCAAAGACAAATTTCCAGTACGAACGTCGACAAAAAGACCTCGAAAAAAAGCGCAAGAAGGAAGAGAAACTCAAGCGCAAGGCCGACAAGAAGGATGAGCCGGGCGAAGGTGTCGAAGGCGCGGAGCCGGTCGATGGTGTCGATGCCGATGACGGCGACGATGACAGCAACGACGACAGCGACGACGATGCTGCCGAGCCGGCTACCGAACCAAAATAATACCGATCAGGCCGATTCTGCATCCTGACCGAACAGTCTGATACGCACCAGTACCTGACCATGATCCGAGGCCGCCGCCAGGCGTAATCCGACATGGTCGTTGAGGTAAAGCACTTCCAGAACTTCGCCGATTGCGTAGTTCGATTGGGGATGAAATTCCTCTGACACCAGCACATGATCGAGCGTGTGGTACGCGCCGTCATGCAAGTGGGTGTAGCCGACATCGCGCGAGCTGTCGTTGCCGGTCTGGATACGGGTGCTGTCGAACAGTCGTTCATAGAGCGCACTTTTGCCACGCCGTCCGGTGCCCATCACCATCTGGGTCGAGACCGCGCCGGCGTCATCATTGAAATCCCCCAGCACCACCAGCGGTCCGCGCTGCGCCAGTTGCAGGTCGGTCAGCAGATAGCGCAGGCCGAGTGCATCGGTGCCGCGCCGGATCAGCGAACGCAACGATGCCATGCCGAGATGGTAGGGGTCATCTTCGGTTTCGCCGGGGTTCCAGTCGGGACGTTTCGATTTCATGTGGGTGACGAAAGCTTGCAGCGTACTGCCATCGGGCAGGGTCAGCGGCACTTGCAGGACCGGCCGCGTGAACTGCGTCATCGGTGCCAGCGTATCGGGCAGCGCGATGGTCAGCTGGCGCGGCAAGTCCTGGTGCAGTATCGGCAGCCCCGCCAGCGGCAGGCGCGACACCAACGCGACACTGGGGGTGAGCTGGCCATTGCGAGGCTGCGGATCGCTACCGGCGTGGTGGGCATGGCGGTAGTGTGTGGTCCGGGCCAGCACATCGCGCAGCGCATCCTGCGAGAAAATTTCCTGGAAACCGATCACGTCGGCATCGAGCCGATCAATCTGCTGCGCCAGCCAACTGATCTTGACATCGTACTGACGGATCGAGTAAGGGTCCTGGCCTTCATAAAAACGGGCACCCGGTAACGCAAGATTCAAGACATTGAAGGTCGCGAAGCGGAGTTCATGCGGCATAATCGGGCTCCTTGTTTGACGGATCAGCGTAGCACGCATGGCA
>CANFED010000402.1 GCA_947445995.1 Oxalobacteraceae bacterium
GCCGGCGACATTCGGGTAATCAGCGCCGCAGCCTTATCGCTGCCGCTGGCCTCGCACTTTGTCAGCAGGTGCGACAGAATGGCCGAGTTGTAATAGATGATCACATTGGCGATCAGCCGCGCGCACTGATTGCTGATCTCGATTTCGATGTCGGTGCGCCCGGTTAACTCCTTTTTGCCACCGACCTGGGCGATTGCCGCACGTAGCTGGTGGTATGACTCAATCCGGTTCTGCGAACGATGCGCATTGCGCTCCAGTTGGGGATCGCGCAGGTAACGTAACGTGTAGATGCTACGTACGATCTTGTCGAGTTCAAAGATCGCACGCCGCGTTGGGTTTGTTGCGGTGTAAGTGCACAGCTTGCGGATCAACGTGCCCTGGGTCATCTCCTTCAACCCAAGTGTGGCGACGACTTGGTCCATGTTGGGTTTTTCGTCGATGATCAACGACAGATCAACCTGGCCGACCGGGCCGATCAGGTATTTCTCGTACAGCGCTAGGTCGTCGGTGCAATACAGTTGCTTCAACTGGTCATTGAGGTTGGTGAAGCGTGGTTCGAAGCGCGGGCCGAAGCAGTACAGGACGGCGAAGTTGGCCTTGTTGACGCTATGCATGTCACCAGTAATGACTGTCGGCACGATGTCCGACGTGTTGCGATACCAGATGTCAAATACATGATGCGCTTCGTATTCATGTGCACCGATCAGATACCCATTAAGCGGTATGTGGTTGCACAGCATGGTGTAGGCAACCACGCCTTTGCCGCGTGCAAAGTATTTGCGCGACGAACGCGCCTTTACTGTGGGGCGCTCGACACCGAGTTTCTGACCATCGACAGCGCCGTACAGCGCGTCGAGATCGAACGAGTAATGCGGAAAGACCGGCAGCGCGGCGATGGCATTGCTGATGCAGTCGTTGGCGGCCTGGAGCGAGGCTTGGCGCAGGTACTGCTGGTAGGTGGTTTCCAGCACGTGATACGGGATATCGCTGGTGCGAGCCATGACCTGATTGCCGTGATTCATCGCCTGCGCGATGATGACCGCCATCAGACTGTCGGCGTCGGCCACCTTCTTCGCATAGCGCGGCTGCAACGGTGTCAGCGCCGACAGAAACTGGCATTGGCCGTTGACGAAGCGGAATACGTCAGCGATATCGCGGTGCGGTAGTTGCTCGTAAAACGCCTGTTCGCCAGCCTTCTGCTGATCGCCTTTGGGCTTGCGCAAGGAGAGTTTTTTCGTGTCCTTGTCGTAGTCCAGGTGCGCCAGCTTGCCCTGCTTCAGTTCGTTGTTGAATGACCGCCATTGTGCGCGCAGCTCAGCTGTCAGTACGTCAAGCTGTGCTTGAATGGGCTGGCGCAGGAACGGGATATCCATTTGCGCCAGCGCATCGGCTTTCTCGTCCATCGAGACCAACTCGTCGGAGAAGTGGCGGTGTTGCAGGCTGTCGTCGAGATGGATTTCGCCTGACTGGCAGCGCTTCCTGATCTGCCGATAGAGCCAGAATTCGTAACGGTCTGCGTGCAGTCCGGTCGGCTTGCCATCGGCATCGAAGGTCAAGAGATACGAGTGCAATCGTTTCGGCAACGTGGCCATAGGACATTCGGACAGCGGTCGTTGCGACAAGCGCTGCTGCTTGACAAACACACTCTTGGCCCACGCCAGCGCAGCCAGCCACGGGCTGTCGGGGACGGTACTGGCAAAGTCGAGTGCGACATACAAAGGTCGCAGATTGAGGCGGATGCGATTGGCCAGACTGTCCACCGCCTGCCAGTGCAGGGCCAACTTGCTCACCGGCTTGACGCTCAAGCGCTGACCTGTCATTTGCAAGGTGTCCTTCGGCATGATCTTGTAGGCACGCTGGCGCACGTTACCAAACGGCGTGGCATCGTCCACCGTGTCATCGACGTAAATCAGCAGCAGGCGTCCGACCTGTGTCGTGCCCTGCTGGCGGCGCGCCTGTTCGGCTTCAAAGGCCTTCTGCGCAAGTGCGCTGCTCTCGTCTTCTGAGCGCTTCATGTGGAAAGCCATCGCATCCACCAGATTGTCGGAAAGCATCCGGTAGCGCTGCCATGCGTAGCACAACAGATAAAGATGGGTCTGGTCCGACTTGAGGTGGCGCAAGTCGTGAACCGTGTAGAAGTTCGCCAGACTCGCGTAGTACAACAAGTTCTGCTGTGACACGCCCAGCTTGGGCAGCAGTGTCTTGGCAATTGCGTGCAGCGGTGCCAGCAAGTCGCGCTTCTCGCGTTCGCGGCGCATCTGACGCCAACCGAAATTCTTGGCATCCTGCTTGAGTACCGCCAGCTGAGACAGGGTGTCATCACGCACCAGAAGCTGGGCCAAGGCGGCTTTGGCCGTGTCGTCGAGAACTTCTGCCAACAGGCAGCCTATGCGTCGACGTTCGGCCGACAGTGTTTCGCTGATCAGCTCCTGCAGGGTGGTATAGCCAGGCCGTATGATCTTGTGCTTGTTGAGCCAGACGATCAATTCTGCCGCGACAAAGCTTGGTGCCACATCGCGCCGCACGGTCTGCGTGGCCTGCTGTTGAAGTTGCGGCAAGAAATCGGCAATCCACAAACTGTACCCGAACAATTCCGCGATACGCTCGCGCTGGGAGTAGTGCTCGTGCTTGGTGATCGACTTGGGCTCGAACGCCTCGCCCTGGAAATAACGGCTCAGCACAAAGGTGCAATCTTCCTCGACCTCGCTCCAGTCGAAGCGAAAGAACGCCTGCTTAGCCTTGAAGTAACCGATCTGTAAGACGCAATAAACCTGGGCATCAAGACCGGGACGGCTGCTGGCAAACGCCAATTCGGTTTCCGTCAATGCCAGATATTCCAGCCGCTGTGCATCATCGAAGTCCGGCAGGCCGTATAGCGCTTCCTGCTCGGCATCGGACAGGATATTAAGTAACTTGTTTTTGGCGATCATTATTGCGTCGTCTTTTAAGTACAAAGGCTGCCAAGGTTGCTCTTGCCGTTATTCAATCACGAGGTATCGAATGACGCATTGTGAGAAAACCATTAGGCATCAGGTCAAGTTGCATCGTGTTGGTGTTGTTGTGCCCATACGCGCTTGACCTGGCTGACACTGCAGCCGGCCAGTTCTGCGGTACGTTTGATTGTCAATCCTGAGAGCCGCAACGCAACGATGCGCTCGTGCGTCGCCGTGTCGGGGATACGCCCAGCGTACTTGTGGGCGGTCTTGGCTAGCTGCACACCTTGGCGTTGACGCTCTCGACGCGTTTCATAGTCGTCGCGGGCCATTTGCAACGCCAACTTTAGTAATAATTCCTGTACCGACTCCAGCACGATGCGGGTTGTAGTGTCGGTAGCATTCGCCAGATCCGTGAAGTCCACCACGCCGGGTACAGCTA
>CANFED010000403.1 GCA_947445995.1 Oxalobacteraceae bacterium
CACCAGCGCAAGGTCATGGGTGATGAACAGCACCGACATCTGGCGCTTTTTGCGCAGCGCGTCGAGCAGGTCGATGATCTGCTTCTGGATCGTCACGTCGAGCGCGGTGGTCGGCTCGTCGGCGATCAGCAACTTCGGTTCGCAGGCAATCGCCATCGCGATCATCACGCGCTGTTGCTGGCCACCCGAGAGCTGGCTCGGATAGTCATCGATCTTGGTCTGCGGCGATGGAATGCCGACTTCTTCGAGCAGCGCCAGCGTACGCACCCGCGCCTGCCGGCTATCCATGTTCATGTGCAGCTTGAGCACTTCGGCGATCTGGAAACCGACCGTGAAGACCGGATTCAACGAGGTCATCGGCTCCTGGAAAATCATCGAAATTTCCTTGCCGCACAGGTTGCGTCGTTCGGCAATCGACAGCGCCAGCAAGTTGCGTCCTTCGAATTCGATGACACTGGCCGGATCGACAATTGAATTATCCGGCGACAGCAACCCCATTACGGCCAGCGAACTGACCGATTTGCCGCTGCCGGATTCACCGACCAGCGCGATGGTGGCATTGCGCGGGATGTCGAACGAGATGCCCTTGACGGCTTCGACGCTGTGGGTCTTGTCGGTATAAAAACTGACGCGCAGGTTTTTTACTGAGAGTAGTGGTGCAGTCACTGGAGGTGTCATCGTCATTCCTATTTGAGCTTCGGATCAAGCGCATCGCGCAACGCGTCGGTAAACAGCGAGAACGCCGTCACCAGTATCGCCATCGCGGCACTCGCCGCCACCAGTTGCCACCACTTGCCGAGGATCAGTTCGTTCTGCGCTTCATTGAGCATGCTGCCCCACGAGACAGTGCCGACCGGCACGCCGAAACCCAGGAAGCTCAGGATCACTTCGGCCTTGATGAAACCCACTACCAGAATCGAGACCTGCACCAGCGCGACGTGGCTGACATTCGGGAAAATATGCGTGAACATCTTGCGCATGTGTGACGCGCCAATCGCGTCGGCGGCCCAGACATATTCGCGGTTCTTGTGCTTGAGGTACTCGGCGCGGATCAGCCGGTACGTGCCGGTCCAGCCGGTCAGACCAAGAATGAGCACGATGGTGACGACGCCTTTTTGCTGCAGCACGGCGGCCACGGCAAGGATCAGCAACAGGTACGGCACCGACGTGAAGATGCTGTAAAACCAGTTGAACAGGTCATCGACCTTGCCGCCGAAGTAGCCCGAAAACGCACCGAAGACCGTGCCGAGAAAGGTCGCCAGCAAGGCGGCAACGAGGCCGACGACGATCGAGGTTTCGGCACCCTTGATGGTTTTTTGAACGATGTCGTGGCCCCATTTGTCGGCACCGAACGGTAACGTTTGCTTGCGTGCCACGACTTCCTTGGCGGCTGTGCCCTTGGCCAGTTCGGCCCGTACTTCAGCCAGCTCGGCACCGATCGGATCGGGGATGCCGTAGTCATTGACGATCACCGGTTGCGGCGACGCGGTTTGCGCGCGCAGTTCGCGGATGATGTCTTTCAACGGATCGAGCGGGTTCTCCGGCGGCAGCGCAGCGAGGCCCGGTTCGGCCGGCGAGGCACCGCGTTCGGCAGCCGATTGCGGTCCCATGAACGTCGGCGGTGCGTAATTGACGCCGACTTCATCGGCCCAGTTGGACGCCACCAGGCCGGTGGCCGACAGCGCCAGCGTCACCAGATAGGCGACCACGATGGCCAGCGCCACCATGGCGACGGTATCGGCGCGCAGGCGACGCCATGCCAGCACCCACAGTCCGGGCGAAACCGCTGGCGAAACGTGCGGTGCAATTTGTGATTCGATCTGTGCCATGAATCCGGTTCCTACTTCAGTTGTACGCGTGGATCAACGGCCTGATACAGCAAGTCCGTGAGCAGATTGAAGATCATCGTGGCAGCGGCGACATAGACAGTGATCGCCTTGATGACCGGGAAGTCGCTGCGCTCAACGGCCAGGATGACTTCGCGACCGATCCCTGGGATCGAGAAAAACCGTTCGATCAGGAAAGCACCGATCAGCAGTGCCGGCAAGTTCGACATCACATGCGTGATGATGGGGATGGCAGCGTTACGCAAGACATGGACCCACAGGATGCGGCGCTCGGAGACGCCCTTGGCACGTGCGGTGCGCACGTAATCCTGATTGACTTCGTCAAGCACGAAGGTGCGGAACAAGCGCAGTGTCGGTGCCACGCTGACCGCCAGCCCGATGACGATCGGCAGCAGCGAATACTTGAACAGGTTTTCGAGGAAGCTGTCGCCCCAGCCCTGCACCGGGAAGATCCCGAGCTTGTAGGCAAAGAAGTACTGGAACACGATGATGTAGACCAGGATGCTGATCGACATGCCGATCGTGCAGGCCACCATCACGGCGCGGTCGGTCAGCGAGCCGCGCACAAACGCGATGCCCAGTGCCAGACCGACGGCGATGACGGTTTCGAGAATGGTCAGCGGGATGAGCACCGTGAGTGATGGGCCCAGACGCGACAGGATCACGCTGGAGACTTTTTCGCCGGTGCTCCAGCTGCTGCCGAAATCGAAGGTGACGATCTGCTTGATGAAAATCCACAGCTGCACGTAGAACGGCTGGTCAATGCCAAGCTGGGTGCGGATGTTGGCGATCTGTTCGGCGTTCGACATCTTGCCGGCCAGGATGTAGGCCGGGTCGCCACCGACCCAGTTGAACAGCATGAAGACCAGCAGGATCACGCCCAGCATGGTCGGCAGCATTTGCCACAGGCGCCGCAATATGTAGGAAGTCATGGTGTGCTTGTGTCCTCTCAGTGCAGCCGCTGGCCGGAAATTTCATCGAAAAATGCCTTGCTGTCCGGCGCGCGTCCGAGGAATTCGCGCACCATGTCGGCACCGCGCAGTTCACCGCCGCGTGACAGGATAGTCTGGCGATAACGCTGGCCGACCGTCGGATCCATCAGCTTGTCCTTGTAGGCCGACAGCATGTCCAGCGCCAGCACTTCGGACCACATGTAACCGTAATAGCCGGCCGAATAGCCACCCATGATGTGGCCGAACTGGCCGGGGAATTCGGTGCCATCGACATGACCGAGCGGCGTCGCGGCTTCCATCGTGTTCCAGATCGCCAGAGGATCGCCGGACTTCATCGCGGCAGTCACTGAGTAGACATTCATGTCATACCGCGCATACAGCAACTGCCGGCCATAGCGCAGGCCGCGACCGAAGTTGTGCGCAGCAGTCAGGCGCGCGAGCAACGCGTCATCGACCACCGGACAGGCTGGGCTGCAAAAACTGGCCAGCGACACCAGCGACTCCTTGCGCCGCGCCCATTCTTCATACATCTGCGACGGCGCTTCGACAAAATCA
>CANFED010000404.1 GCA_947445995.1 Oxalobacteraceae bacterium
GCAAGCGCCACATCAGCACGATGGTGCGCCAGACACCGTGCTTTTCCCAGCGCCGGCCGGAGCTGATGACGCGTTCGTGCAGGCAGGCCGGTGGTGCCATTTTTTTCAGGCGGCGACTCAGTTCGAGGTCTTCCATCAGGGCGATCGGTGCGTAGCCGGCCAGTCGTTCGAACACATCACGGCGCACGAAGATGGCCTGGTCGCCGGTGGCGATACCGCTCAAGCGCGAACGCCAGTTCATCATCGTCGCGATCACCGGCAGCATCCGGTGCGTGCCGGTCAGCGTGATATCGAAGCGGCCCCAGACCGCTCCGTGCAAGGCAGCGGCGATCAGCGCGTCAGCCTGTTCGGGCAACACCGTATCGGCATGCAGGAACAGCAGCGCATCACCGTTGGCGCGCGCGGCGCCGGCATTCATTTGCAGCGCCCGTCCGCGCGGCGCATGCACCACCAGATCGACCAGCGGCAGTGCCAGCGCGACGGTCTGGTCCGTGCTGCCGCCATCAGCGAGGATGACCTGGACACCGGCTTGCCGCAGCGACGACAAGCGCGTGAGCACCGCGACAATCGTGGCAGCCTCGTCGAGCGCCGGCACGATGATCGACAGGGATGGCATCATCAGCCGCGCTGCCAGGCGTGATACTTCGCGACCCATTTCAGCAAGCCCTCCGGCGCATGGGCTTTTTTCCAGATACCGGCAGCGAACTTGTTGGCTTCGGCCAGCGTCGGATAAATGTGGATCGTGCCGAGAATCTTGTTCATGCCGAGGCCATGCTTCATCGCCATCACGTATTCGGCGATCAGGTCGCCGGCGTGGTCGCCCACGATGGTCACGCCAAGGATCTTGTCCTTGCCCGGCACCGTCAGCACCTTGACGAAGCCGTGTGCTTCGCCGTCGGCAATCGCCCGGTCGAGGTCGTCGAGGTCATAGCGCGAGATTTCATACGGCACGCCAGCGGCAATCGCTTCCTGCTCGTTGAGGCCGACGCGCGCCACTTCCGGCTCGGTGAAGGTCGCCCACGGGATCACCGAATAATCGGCCTTGAATTTCTTGAAACGACCGAACAGGCCATTGACTGCGGCAAACCAGGCCTGATGCGCGGCCACATGGGTGAACTGGTACGGACCGGCCACGTCGCCGGCGGCGAAGATGTTCGGATACAGCGTTTCGAGGTAGTCGTTGGTCTCGATGGTGCGGGTCTTGCTGATCCCGATGCCGAGTTCTTCGAGACCGTAGCCAGTCAGGTTGGCACTGCGACCGAGCGCGACCAGCACTTCATCAAAGGCGATCCGCACTTCGCTGCCGGCATGTTCGGCGACCAGGATTTTCTGGCCGTCTTCGCGTAGAAAACGTACGGCCTTGTGGCCGGTCATCAGCGCGATGCCTTCGGCACGAAAGCGCGACGCCACCATCGCCGAGACATCGGCGTCTTCGCGCAGCATCACGCGCTCGGCCATTTCGACTTGCGTGACCTGCGCGCCGAGCCGGGCAAACGCTTGCGCCAGTTCGCAGCCGATCGGCCCGCCACCGAGCACCAGCAAGCGACGCGGCAACTGACGCAATGACCACAGCGTGTCCGAGGTATAGGCGTCCATCGTGTCGAGTCCCGGTATCGGCGGCATGAACGGCCGCGCACCGGCCGCGATGACGATACTGCGGGTGGTCAGCGTGCGCTTGCTGCCATCGGGTTCGGTGAGTTCGACCGCGAATGGCGAGACGATGTGCGCCGACCCTTTCAGGCTGTCGACACCCAGTCCTTGATAACGCTCGGCGGAATCATGCGGTGCGATGGTGGCGATGACGCGCTGCACGCGCTCCATCACGGCGGCAAAGTCAACTTGCGCGCTGGCCTGCACGAGGCCGAATTCATGGGCGCGGCCGATGTGCGACATCAGCTTGGCCGAACGGATCAGCGTCTTCGACGGCACGCAGCCGGTATTGAGACAATCGCCGCCGAGCTGATGGCGCTCGATCAGCGCAACCTTGGCTTTGACGGCAGCGGCAATGTACGAGCTGACCAGTCCGGCCGACCCGCCGCCGATGACGACCATGTTGTAGTCGTAGCGCGCCGGACGCGGCCAGCGTGCATACACCTTGCGCGCCTTGATCCAGTCGAGTGCCTTGCGCGCCAGCAGCGGGAACACGCCCAGCAGCACGAAGGACAGCAGCAAGCCCGGCGACAGAATGCCCTTGAGCGACGTGATCTGCGCGAGCTGGGTGCCAGCGTTGACGAAGACCAGCGTACCGGCCAGCATGCCAAGCTGGCTAACCCAGTAATAGGTCCGCACCGGCATCACGGTCAGCCCCATCAGCAGGTTAATCAGGAAGAACGGAAACACCGGCACCAGCCGCAGCGTGAACAGGTACAGTGCGCCATCGCGGGCAATGCCTTCGTTAAAGCTCTTGAGCTTGTCACCGAAGCGCCGGATTACCCAGTCGCGCAAGATGAAGCGGGCTGACAAGAACGCCAGCGTGGCACCGACGCACGAGGCAAACGAGACGATCAGCGTGCCGAACCACAAACCAAAAATCGCACCGGCGGCCAGCGTCAGGATGGCGGCACCCGGAAACGACAGCGCTGTAACGACGGTGTAGATCAGGAAGAAAATCCCGGCGCTGGCCAGCGGACTCGTCGCAGCAGCAGCCTGCAACGCTTCCTGGCGCGACTTCAGTTCATCGAGGCTGAGGTAACGACCCAGATCGAAAACGAAGAAAGCGATGATCGCAGCGGCGATCAGCAACAGCAGGAACAGGCGGTTTTTTGTCATGAGAACAGACCTCGAAGAGAGCGATGGAGGATTACTTGAATCCGGCAGGACAGGCTTGTTCCGGCGAATAGGCCGGACCGTGATCAATACGCTGCAAATACGCTGTGTTCGCTACCGAACCTTGCGGCCAGTCACGCAGGAATTGCGTACGCCAGCCGGCCTGATCATAGTCCAGTGCGATCGCGGCGACATGGATGGATTCTCCGTCAATCCGGAAGATGCGCTCGTATTGAACATTGAGCCAGTCCGGTGCCGGGGTCAGCGCAATCCGGCTGACCAGTCCGGCGCACACGCCAGAAAAATTCGGCAGTCCGGCGGCACCATTGTTGATCACGCCGCACTCCTGGCCTTCGACCCGGAAGCGCCGCAGCGCCGGCAGACAGGTATGCGAACTGGCAAACAGCGACACCTCGGCCTTGCGAAAAAACTGTTCGTTGATGGCACGCCGGGCCGGATCATCGAGCCGCTCGCGAGAAAAGTCCCAGCCGGCCAGTGTCGTCGCATCGCCATGCACAATGCCGATGCGGGCCTTGCCAACGGTCGCCAGCAGGTGCATCGGCAGCGCGGCCATCGCACCGCGC
>CANFED010000405.1 GCA_947445995.1 Oxalobacteraceae bacterium
GTGGTGCCGCGCGTCAGTCCGAACATGGTGCCGCGGGCACGCGCATTCCAGTGCGGCGCGCCGAGGCCGACGAAGGCCGGCACCAGGTACACGCCGTCACTGTCCGGCACGGAACGCGCCAGCGCCTCGATCTGCGAGGCATTGCTGATGATGCCCAACCCGTCGCGCAGCCACTGCACGACCGCGCCACCGATGAAGATGCTGCCTTCGAGCGCATAGTTGACCTCGTCGCCGATTTTCCAGGCGATGGTGGTGATCAGGTCGTTCTTTGACTCGACCGGTTTGTCACCGGTATTCATCACCAGGAAGCAGCCGGTGCCGTAGGTATTCTTGACCATGCCGGGCTGCGTACACATCTGGCCAAACAGGGCAGCGTGCTGGTCGCCGGCAATCCCGGCCAGCGGGATCGCACTAGCGAAGACGGTGGTCTTGGTCTTGCCATAGATTTCGGAGGAAGAGCGTACTTCCGGCAGCATACTGCGCGGAATCTCCAGCATCTCGAGCAGTTCGTCGTCCCACTCCAGCGTATGGATATTGAACAGCATGGTACGCGCCGCGTTGGTGACATCGGTGACATGCAGTTCATGCTTGGTGAAGTTCCACACCAGCCAGCTATCGACCGTCCCGAAGCAAAGTTTGCCTTGGTTGGCACGCTCGCGCGCGCCATCGACGTTGTCGAGAATCCAGCGGATCTTGGTACCGGAAAAATAGGAATCGATCGGCAGGCCGGTCTTGGCCCTGACCATCTCTTCGAGGCCGCTTTCCTTGAGCTCATCGCAAAACTCGGCGGTGCGCCGGTCCTGCCAGACGATCGCGTTATACACGGGACGGCCTGTCTCGCGGTCCCAGACGATGGTGGTCTCGCGCTGGTTGCTGATGCCGATGGCGGCAATGGACGTGCCGTTCAGGCCGGCATGGGTAACCGCCTCGGCAGCGACGCCGGCCTGGGTCGACCAGATTTCCTGCGGATCATGTTCGACCCAGCCCGGCTTCGGATAAATTTGCCGGAATTCCTTTTGCGCGACCGACACGATGTCGCCGGTGTGATTGAACAGCACGGCGCGCGAACTGGTGGTGCCCTGGTCGAGCGAAAGAATGTACTGGTCCTTCATGTTGGTCTTGGTTTTGGTCATCTGTCTCACCTCAAAAAAGATTGTCGGACGTGCCGGTCAATGTGCCATGCAGAGCATGTGGCACCGACCATCGCAGCCTGTAGCGTGAACCTGCTCTCAAACGATCAAGGTCGCATCGCTGGTCTGGACGGCGAGCCAGTCGTCAAGGCGCTGGCGTGATGAAGGCGTCGCATGCAAGCCGAGCTTGGTGCGGCGCCACAGGATATCGTCGGCACTGGTGGCCCATTCGTGGTCGATCAGGTAGCGTGCCTCGCGCTCGTAGAGGCCCGTACTCAGTTCCTCCCCGAGTGCAGCCAGCGAGCTGGCACTGCCCAGCAGATGCTCGGCACGCGTGCCATAAGAGCGCGCGTAGCGTTTCGCCAGCGCTGCTGGCAGCCAGGCATGGCGTGTCGAAAAGTCGCGCAGGAACGCATCGAAGTCAGCGTCCGGCAGATCGCCACCGGGCAGTGTTGCCGTGGCGGTCCAGGCCGGCAGGTCGACCCCCAGCGGTTTCGCGAGCAGGTCCATCGCGTCTTCGGCAAGACGCCGGAAGGTCGTGATCTTGCCGCCAAAAACTGACAGCAATGGTGCCTGGTTGTCGGGTGCCTCGACTTCGAGGTGATAGTCGCGCGTGACCGCCGACGGATTGGCGGCATCTTCCTCGGCCAGCAGTGGACGTACGCCGGAGTAGCTCCAGATGACGTCGTCAGGTGTGATCTGTTCCTTGAAGTAGCGGTTGATTGCCTCGCACAGATAGGTCACTTCTTCCGGCGAAATGCACACCTCGGCCGGGTCGCCGCGGTACTCCATGTCGGTGGTGCCGATTAGCGTGAATTCATTTTCATAGGGGATCGCGAAGATGATGCGCTTGTCGGGATTCTGAAAAATGTACGCATGGTCGTGATCGAACAATTTGCGGGTCACGATGTGGCTGCCTTTGACCAGTCGCAAATCAGCGTGCCGGGTCTGCCCCAGATTCTGCTTCAGCAGATTGCTGGCCCACGGGCCGCCGGCATTGACGATGGCGCGGGCACGCACCATACGCTCCGTCTGGCCGTCGCCGCGCAACTGTACTTCCCAGGTTTGATCAACGCGCTTGGCCGAGACAAAACGGGTGTGCGTCAGGATGGTTGCACCGCGCTCCTTCGCATCGATGGCATTGAGCACGACCAACCGGGCGTCATCGACCCAGGCATCGGAATAGACGAACCCGCGTTCGAGGGAGTCGATCAGCGGCTCACCGGCGACATGCTGGCGCAGATCGATGCTGCGCGAGGCCGGCAGGAATTTGCGGCGGCTCAGGTGATCGTATAAAAAAAGCCCGGCGCGTATCATCCACGCGGGACGCAGGCTGGCCACGTGCGGCATCACAAAGCGCAGCGGCCAGATGATGTGGGGTGCCAGGTTGAGCAATACCTCGCGTTCCCGAAGCGCCTTGCGCACCAGACTGAATTCGTAATATTCGAGATAGCGCAGCCCGCCGTGGACCAGCTTGGTACTGGCCGACGAAGTATGTTCGGCCAGGTCGTCCTTCTCGCACAGCAGCACGCGCAGACCGCGTCCGGCGGCATCGCGCGCGATGCCGGCACCGTTGATGCCGCCGCCAACCACCACCATATCGACTACTTCGGGGTCATGCATTTGAGTCATTTCCACTGAATCTCCTGTCGGAATCTGGCCGGTGTCTGTGACACTGGCCTACTTTCTAGTAGAAATACCTTACTACTTACAGTCAGTATGGGTCTGTACGGTGGAACGCTTAGAAGCCGTCGGGCAAGGACTTCTTTTAAACCCTGCAACGACGATCGGCGAAATTTCATCGCCGATTTTCTGATGCAGAAGACGGCGTTCTTACTACCGGGCGGTATCGAGCGCGTGATCGGGAAAGTCTGCCACCAGACTGGTAACGCGCGCACTATCGCGCGCCGTCACAACGACACGTCAGCCACGCGCCAGTACTTGTTTTGCCAGTTCGTTGCCCAAACCGGTCGAGCATCCTGTAATAAACCAGACGGGTGTGTTCCGCATTGATGACATGGTTGAGATTCCTCCAATGCTTTTCAGGATACGCCTTGTACAGTTAAGCGTTGATGCATGGCTGTCGACGCCACATTGAATGCCATGCAGCCGACCCTCGAAACACGATTGGACGGTGCCACCCATTCCACATCCGAAAATCGGGTAGCATCTTTCCGACTTGGATTACCTGTCGGCCTACGGCCAGCCAACCCTCTCA
>CANFED010000406.1 GCA_947445995.1 Oxalobacteraceae bacterium
ACCGTGACAGTGTGGCGACCGGCCGATCTGCCGGCCGGATTGCGCGAGAGCGTGCTGGCCGAAGCACGGCAAGTGTAATCGCGAGAAAAATCATGGCGACGCACCGCAATCACTGCGGCGCACCATCAACTTTAGAACTGCACGCCTCGGGTCAGCGCCCCATCGACCACAAGATTGGTGCCGGTGATGAAGCTGGCCGCCGGGCTGCATAAAAACACCACCGCATTCGCCATTTCTTGCGGTGTGCCCATCCGACCGGTCGGGTTCAGCGCGAGTGACTCCTGATAGAGCTTGGGATTGCCTTGCTCGATCTTTTCCCACACGCCACCGGCAAAATACGTATTCCCCGGTGACACCGTGTTGGCACGGATACCCTTGCCCGCCAGGTGATAGGCCAGTCCCTGGGTGTAATGAATGATGGCGGCCTTGAAGGCACCGTAGGGGCCGGAAGCAAAGTCGATCTCGCGTCCCGACACGCTCGATATCGCCAGGATCGCCGCATGCCTGCTTTGCTCCAGACTCGGCATGGCGGCATCGACCAGTCGTACCGTGCCCATCATGTCGACCTGATAGCCGGTGTTCCAGGCCGCTTCGTCCTGACCCACTTCGAGTGCGCTGACATTGGCCACGACGATGTCGATGCCACCCATGCGCTGTGCACTGGCCGCGACCCAGGTCTTGAGGCCGGCAGCGTCAGCCACATCGACCACGCTACCGAGTGCGCTGGCACCGGACACGGCCAGCGCCGCTGTCGCCTGCGCGACTTCCTCGGCATTGCGGGCGCAGAAGCAGACCTGCGCGCCTTCGGCCAGCAGTGTTTCAACGACGGCGCGACCGATGCCGCGGGTTCCGCCGGTGACGACGGCTCTCAGGCCTTTGAGTTGAAGATCCATGCATTTATCCTTTCAGTGAATTCGCTCAGGCGAGGTATTTTTTATCGATGCCGGTCGCCACCGTATATTTCGGATCGACGAAATTGCCGAGGCGGACCTTGCCGCACTGGCTGAGCATCATGTACGCATCCCAGCGATCGAAGCCGTATTCCTTTTCCAGCCACAGCACCAGTTCATGGTAAGCAATCCGGGTCGCGTCTTCCAGCGGACGGGCGCTGCCGATGGTCATCATCATCGATTCGGTTTCGAGCCGCGGCCAGCTGATCTGCCAGTTCTTGATCAGCTCGACGTGGATGGTGGTGCGACTGGCGAATTCGACGGCCGTACCGCACACTTCGCCATCACCCTGACAGGCATGGGCATCACCGATGAACAGCCGACCACCGGGCGATCGTACCGGAAGGTAGGTGATACTACCAGGACCCATGTCGGGAATATCCATGTTGCCACCGTGCGAGTCCGGCGTCAGCGAATTGATCGAATCAATTTCCGGCGACAGGCTTAGCGTGCCGATATGCGGACAATACGGCAGCGTGATGCGCTTGCTCCAGTACACGCCCTGCTCGTCAACGTCGATCTTGCGCGTGATTTCCGGCAGTGGTTCGTTGAGCATGGCGGTGGACTCGGTGCCGGTCAGCGCACCGAAATACGGAATCAGGCAGCAGGTGCCGCGCGGGTTAGGACCGCGTGGCAGCATCGACTCGATGTAGACGGCGATGACGTCGCCCTTCTCGGCACCCTCGACCATGATCGGGCCGCTTTGCGGATTCAGAAACGGCATCTTCAGCTTCTGGCTCGGCATGTCCTGCTCGGTCTGGATTTTGCCGTCGAATGCATCACGCGTTTCGACGATGACGCGGTCACCGGGTTTGATGTGCAAGACCGGATTGGAGTAAGGACCGATGGTGTAGTGGAACTGCCCTTGCAGTTCTTCGGTCAGCTCATGGGTCTTCCCCTGCTTGCCGCCAGCCACGCCACGGGTATGCATCAGTGATTTTTTTAGCCAGTCCATCAGGTATCCAATCGTGTGAAGTTGCGTTTAAAGAGTTGCGTTTAAAGAGTTCTGTTTCATGATGCGCCGGACCGTCCGGCACACCGGTTAAACCGAGATCAACGATCTCACGTCATTCTTTTGCATGTCGGTGCCAGGGCCGCTCGATACCACCTGCCCCCTTACCAGTACCACGTAATCGTCGGCGACGGCTTCGGCGAAGTCGACATATTGTTCGACCAGCAGGATCGCCATGCGCCCTTTGAGGGACAGAATCACCGCCTCGATTTCCTTGACGATCGATGGCTGGATGCCTTCCGTCGGTTCGTCCAGAATCAGCAGCGACGGATTGGTCAGCAGCGCCCGGCCAATCGCCAGTTGCTGTTGCTGACCACCGGAGAGATTGCCGGCGATGCGCGCACGCATGGTTGCCAGCACCGGAAAAATATTGACCACGTCTTCGAGCGTGAAGCCGGCAACGCCAGCGCGTTTGGCCTTTTCCCCGGTCATCGCACCGATGCGCAGGTTCTCCGCCACGCTCAGTTCCGGAAAAATTTCGCGCCCCTGCGGCACGTAACCCAGCCCGGCCCGCGCCCGCAGATGCGGTGCCATGCGCGTGATGTCACGGCCATCGAGTTCCATGCTGCCGGAACGGATTGGCGTCAATCCCATCAGGCAGCGCAGCAGCGTGGTCTTGCCCACGCCGTTGCGTCCGAGTAGCACGGTGCAGGCACCGCTCGGTACGGTCAGATCGACATTGCGCAGCACCTGGCTGCTGCCGTAAAACTGGTTCAACGCTTGCAGACTCAGCATGGATTCATCTCCCCAAATAGACCTGCACGACACGCGGATCATTGCGTACCGTGTCCATCGACCCTTCTCGCAGCACTTGTCCTTCATGCAGCACGCTGACGAGGTCGGCGATTTCATCGACGAAGGCCATGTCGTGTTCGACCACGACAATGGCACGCGCCGGCGAGCGCAGCCGCGCCAGCAACTCGACGGTACGGGTGGTCTCCTGATCGGTCATGCCGGCTACCGGCTCGTCGAGCAGCAATACCTTGGGGTCGGCGGCCAGCAGCATGCCGATTTCCAGCCACTGTTTCTGTCCGTGTGACAGCACGCCCGCCAGTTCTTTGCGGACCGAATCCAGGCCAATGGTGTCGAGTACTTCGTCGATGCGATGGCGCTGGCTTCCATTCAGGCGCGACGCCAGCATGGCCAGATAACCCTGACCGTTGCGCACCGCCAGTTCGATGTTCTGCTCTACCGGCAAGGCCTCGAAGACGCTGGGCTTCTGGAACTTGCGGCCGATACCGCAGCGGGCGATGGTCGCTTCGCCCAGTGCGGCCAAATTGAGGTTGCCATCGAGGTAGACCTCGCCACTGGTAGGTCGGGTCTTGCCGGTGATGACGTCCATCAGCGTGGTCTTGCCGGCACCGTTGGGGCCGATGATGGCC
>CANFED010000407.1 GCA_947445995.1 Oxalobacteraceae bacterium
GATGACCGTGATGAACGCGGTCAGTACCACCAGCCACAACGAGATGCCATCGATACCGAGGAAGTACTCGATGTTGAATCGCTCGATCCACGGCATTTTTTCGGCGAACTGCATGCCGTGTGCGGCGTTATCGAAGCGCTGAATCAGCGGCAGCGTGACCAGGAAACTGACCACCGAGCCGATCAGTGCGGCAATGCGTACCAGTCCCGGATTATCGTCGCGGCCGAAGGCCAGGATCAGGACACCGAAGGCAATCGGGCACCAGATGGCCAGACTGAGTAATGAAAATGAAGCGGAGAAAGTGGACTGAATCATGAGTAGTGAGTGACCTTGGCCAGCTTATTGGGTAAACGGAAACCGTGGGAATGGCAGGAACACCATCATGAATCCCAGCACGCCAAGAATCATTACGAATGCGTAATGGTAGATGTAGCCGGACTGCAGCTTGCGCACGATGGTCGACAACCAGCCGATCACTTTCGCGCTGCCATTGACGGCAAACCCATCGATCAGTGCGCGATCACCAAAGCGCGAGAAGCCCGAGCCGATCATCCGTGCACCGTCGGCAAACACGACCTGATTGATTTTGTCGAGGTAGTACTTGTTTTCGAGCAGGGTATGAATCGGCGCGAAAGTCTGCTTCAGCAGTGCCGGCACTTTCTGGTTGATGAGGTAGAAATACCAGGCGGTAACCACACCGGCAAGGGCAAGCCAGAACGGTGCCGTGGTCAAGCCGTGAATTGCCATTTGCAACGGGCCGTGAAATTCGTTGCGCAGTTCTTCCATCGCCATGTGGGCTTCATTGACGAAGATCACGCCTTTGAAGAAGTCCCCGAACAGCATCGGCTCGATCGCAATGAATCCGATGATCGCCGACGGAATCGCCAGCAGCACCAGCGGCAGCGTAATGACCCACGGGGACTCATGCGGCTTCTGGCCCGGCGCGAGGCCGTGATGTTCGTCGTGGCCGTGCGCGTCATCTTTTGCATGGTGATGATCGTCGTGACCATGCTGCGGCTTGCCGAAGCGTTCTTTGCCATGAAAAACCAGGAAATACATCCGGAACGAATAGAACGCCGTGACGAAGACGCTGGCCAGCACCGCAAAATACGCGAAACCGGAACCGGTCAGATTGGTTGCCGCGACCGCCTCGATAATGCTGTCCTTCGAATAGAAGCCGGAGAACAGTGGCGTGCCGATCAGGGCCAGCGAACCAACCAGCGACGTGATCCATGTGATCGGCATGTACTTGCGCAAGCCACCCATGTTGCGGATGTCCTGATCATGATGCATGCCGACAATGACCGAACCGGCACCGAGGAATAGCAGCGCCTTGAAGAAGGCGTGCGTCATCAGGTGGAACACTGCCACCGAGTAAGCGGAACAGCCGAGCGCAACCGTCATGTACCCGAGCTGCGAGAGCGTCGAATACGCGACCACGCGTTTGATGTCGGTCTGGATCATGCCGAGGAAACCCATGAACAGCGCAGTAATGGAGCCGATCACGAGGATGAACGACAGCGCCGCATCGGACAGCTCGAACAGCGGCGACATGCGTGCGACCATGAAAATACCGGCGGTGACCATCGTCGCAGCATGGATCAATGCCGAAATCGGGGTCGGACCCTCCATCGAATCGGGCAGCCAGACATGCAGCGGAAACTGCGCCGACTTGCCCATCGCGCCAATGAACAGGCAGATGCAAGCCACAGTGATCAGCAGCCAGTTAGTGCCCGGCAAGGTCAGCGTCGCCAGCGTGTCCTTCTGCGCGAACACTTCCTGATAATTCAGCGAGCCAGCATACGCCAGCAGCAAGCCGATACCGAGCAGGAAACCGAAGTCACCGACCCGATTGACCAGAAAGGCTTTCATGTTGGCAGCGATCGCAGTCGGCTTCGTGTAGTAGAAACCGATCAGCAGATACGACACCAGGCCCACTGCCTCCCAGCCGAAGAACAATTGCAGGAAGTTGTTGCTCATGACCAGCATCAACATCGAGAACGTGAACAGCGAGATATACGAGAAGAAGCGGTTATAGCCTTCGTCTTCACGCATGTAGCCGACCGAATAGATGTGCACCATCAGCGAGACAAACGTCACCACGCACATCATCATCGCGGTCAGACTGTCGACCATGAAACCGATTTCCATCTTCATGCTGCCGACGGTCAGCCAGGTGTAGAGCGTCTCGTTGAAGGTCGCGCCATCGAGCACCGCCAGCAGTGTCTGTATCGAAATGAGCAGCGCGATGAACACGCCCAGTATCGTGACGGTGTGCGAGACCTTGCGGCCAATCACGTTACCAAAAAAGCGGGTACCGAACAGGCCGGCAATGGCCGACCCGATCAGCGGAGCCAGAGGCACCGCCAGCAAGAGAGTGGAATTCAGTTGGCCTGCCATGTCTAGACCTTATCGTTTTTGGTGTGCATGTTCGTCGTGGTAGTGCTGTGCATGAGGTAGTCCATGATCAGCCCTTCAGGCTGTCGAGGTCTTCGACATTGATGGTATCGAGGTTGCGGAACATCACCACCAGAATAGCCAGTCCGATCGCAGCTTCAGCAGCGGCTACGGTCAGAATGAAGAAAACAAAGATCTGTCCGGCCGCATCACCGAGGTAATGCGAGAACGCGATGAAGTTGGTATTGACCGCCAGCAGCATCAGTTCGATGGCCATCAGCAAGATGATGATGTTCTTGCGGTTGAGGAAAATGCCGACGATGGAAATCGCAAACAGGATCGCGCCAAGAATCAGGAAATGAACGAGAGTAACAGTCACGAGCGCCCCTTATTTTTTTTCTGCTGCCGGAGCAGCGGGTGTGGAAGGAGCGACGTCGGCAACGGTGTTCGCGACATCAGCAGCCACTGCACGGGTCGATTCGGATTTCATCTTGACGATACGCACGCGATCGCTGGCCTTGACCTTGACCGCTTCGGCCGGGTCAAAGTACTTGCTGTCCTTGCGCTTGCGCATTGTCAGCGCGACGGCCGATACAATTGCCAGCAATAGAATGGCTGCCGCGATTTCAAACGCGTACACGTACTCGGTATAGATCAGCATGCCCAGTGCCTTGGTGTTGCCGATGGTCGAGGCTGCCGCCGGTACCTGCGCATCCGGTGCCCAGAATGCCTGCAACAGCACGGCCGACATTTCGAGCACGATCAGCACGCCGATGAAAGCGGCAAACGGCAGATAGCCCCAGAATCCTTCGCGCATCCGGTCGACATTAATGTCGAGCATCATCACCACAAAGAGGAACAGCACCATCACCGCACCGACATACACCAGCACCAGCAC
>CANFED010000408.1 GCA_947445995.1 Oxalobacteraceae bacterium
CGATACCCATGAACCAATGGCGGCGCGAGGCATGGGCGCGGTGTATGTGCGGACCGCTGGCGACCTGGCATTGCGTCATCCGCTACTGACTGCAGTAAATTTTTACCGCGTCGTCGATCGTGTGATGTTCAGCGGGGTGACTAGCTGCAGACGCTAATTCATTAAATGTAAGCAGGATTTGGGACGTGGTGCTGGTCCGATGGGACTTGTGTACAACGAAATGCTGACATGCAGATGTGGCAACCGGCATTGAATAACGCTCCGACTTGTTTTCAGCAGCCTTTTCGACCAGAATTAATTGCGACTGATGCCCCCTCAAACCAACTGCGAATGAACCTGCGATCAATCGCGCCGACCCGCATTCTATCGATAGTAACCCTCATTCATTGCGAGTGAAAAAGACGGAATAACCGATCCACTAAGCGTTGATTTCCTGGTTTTTGGCTGGTGTCCCTGCGCGATGACGCCACCGCCCCGCACGTCAAGGCTTGACCTTTTTGAAAGATGTCATGACCTCACTAAATGATCCTTTCCGCACTGAAGTTTGGCGTTACAGGGATGTATTTATCGGTTTTCTGATAGTCACTTTGACGCATCAAATTGTCCAATGGCATCGGGAATCCCGTAGACAATTGGAGTCAACATACATTGAGGTGGTAAATCTGACCACCAAGATACATTACGTTAAGCACATCAAACCCTGTACCGGTACCGCTAATCAACAGGAGACAACCAACTACGTAGCTAACAACGAAGCAGTGAGAGTGGCTTGGGCTGAGATGCTCAGCAGTCGACAATCGTTTCTGCATTATAGAGATCTGCCTACAGGCAACACCCTTATTGAAGACGTAGCGAATCGCGTACGCAAATGGTGTTCCAATAACGTCGGTAGAGCAGACGGATCTGGAAACAGCCAGCTAGATAGCAAAGGGAAATACTAACCACGGGATCGCCCGCGGAACAAGCTGGCTAATTGGCTACGAAGGCGCAATTTGACGACGCCGGATGCGACGACGCTGCTGAAATTCCGGCGCTTGCTGGAAACCATTGAGCTAACCCCGCGCATGTTCGTCGCCATTAATGCCACCTTGAGAGAGAAAGGCTTGCTGATGCGCTCGGGTAGCATCGTCAACTTCACCATCATCAACGCTCCCCCTTCGACCAACAATGCCGACTACACGCGCGACGCCGACATGCCAAGGCGAGTATTCGGGCGAAGGTCGAGGATCCGTTTCATGTGATCAAAAATCTCTTTCGTCATCGCAAGACCCGCTTTTTCACCAACAATAATTCGGCAGGCTATTGCTGGTTCAGCATCCATTGCTTGAGGCCCGTCACCCAGCCCTTGGCCGGGAGGTTGAGACTGCTCTTGATCGCGGCAGCCCGCTCGTAAAGCAGGTTGAATTCGAGCAGGGGAGATTGCTTGAATGCGATGACGACGATATTCTCATCTTCGGCTTCGGGCACCCAGACCACGGCATCAAAGACTGACGCGATCGTCTGCAGGTTGCTGTCATAGCTGGCAAACTCACCAAAAACATTGGTGAGCATCATGCCCTCGGCGTGCAGACAGTCGCTGCAGGCCTGATAAAACTCCAGCGTGTCGAGCACCGGACCACGCGCTTCTTCATCGTACAGATCGACCTGCAGGATATCGATGCTGCCTTGGTTGACGGGATCAAGCACGAAATCGAGTGCATTCATTTCGATGACGTTCAGGCGCGCATCGTTGGGCGGCAGTGCAAACTGGCTGGCGCAGATTGCGATCACGTTCGGGTTCAGTTCGACCGCGGTCACGCGTGCCTGTGGAAATCGCGCATGACAGAATTTTGTCAGTGCCGCGCTGCCCAGTCCGAGTTGCACGATGTGGCTCGGTTGCGGCATGAACAGCAGCCACATCATCATCATCCGCACATAGTTCAGCTCGATTATCTCGGGACGGTCGATGCGCATCGCTCCCTGAACCCAGGGTGTGCCAAGGTGCAGGTAGCGGACGCCACGGTGCTCGGTAATGGTTGCCGGTGGATGGCCGGCGATGTCGAAGGCGATGTCGCCGTAGGTTGGAGCAGTGGCCAAAGGTGTGTGCATGTCGGGACGTGGGCTGGTATGACCCCGAGTGTAGCAAACACGGCGATTGCCTCCGCGATTTCCGCAGGCATGACTAGGGAAGTTGTCATCGGTCCAGTCGCCGCCTTGCAGTATCGCGCGGTGCCGCACGGCGCGGCACGTCGATGCCGAATCCCTGATGTTGAACCACGTTTGTTTCCCGTATATCGAAAGCCGGAAATCTTCGTGGTCGTTCTCGATAGCGCGGCGCGCAACCTCGGACTGGACCGGCAACTTGGTCACGACGAACGCTACGACCTGGCGGACGAATATCTCGACGTGGTCTACAATCTGTGGGAAAAAAGCTGGGGCGACGACGCAGTCGTCAACGACAAGCTGCGCGGCGTTTATACCGATCCGGCACGGGTCCATCCGATCCGTCACCACGGTCGTCACTACCAGGTGCCCGGCATACATCTGCGCGCGCCCTCGCCGCAGCGCATGCCCGGCATGCCGAATACCGCAGCTACTTCGACATCGAGGCGGCGCTGGTGTTGCTGTCGGGCTGGACTGGCGTCGACGTCAGTCGCTATCCGCTTGATGCCACGATCGATTACATCGACTCCGATGCCGGGCGCTCGGCACTGGCGTCGATCAGTAGCGCTGATCCGACGCGGACCTGGACCGTGCGCGAGGCCGCTGAATGCAATGCGCTTGGCGGACGAGGTCACCGAAAGGCATCTATCCGGCAGGGAGTTCGCCTGTGCCAGAGGTGATCGAAATTGTCCGTCCCGAGAAGATTCAAAACGACAGGACTGCTTGTGCCCTGAGGATCTGGGCGGCCACCGCTTCGATGTTTTCACGCCGGCTCATTGCTTGCGATCGCAGCAGTTGATAAGCCTGTTCTTCGCTCACGGATCGGGACTCCATCAAGATCAAGATCGCTTTGTGGATTACCCGCTGGTCCGCCGATTTTTTCTCCAGACGTTCGATATACTTTTCGCGCACTCGCATCGCGCGGCTCTGGCTAAGTGTCACTGCGATGGCCGTGAGCAGGCCAAATGCGCGCACCGGCGAGGCAATGGTGGCAAACGCGCCGAGTTGCAGCACCGCCTCCAGTGTCACCGGATTTTCGAACGTGATCACCGGGATGATGGGCGGTGCGCCTGTCGTGCCAATCCACGGATAGCTGATCGACAGCGTCTCCGGCCGCACCGCCAGCAAGACCAGGCCGCATTCCGGCGGCAGC
>CANFED010000409.1 GCA_947445995.1 Oxalobacteraceae bacterium
CGTGATGGTGTCAGCTTGTGCTCGTTCCTGCACCTTGAAGAAGAGCATGAAAGTGTCCGTCTTCCGCCTTGTCCAGCCTCGTTGGGCTGGCGGTCAAAGGTTGATGTCATCGCCACGGCGGTGTGAACGGCGGTCCCTTTGATTGCCACGCCTTTGGCGCGCGGAAATGACACAGCACATCGACCAGGACGATCAGGTCGTCGTTGGCGATATTGATGGAAGACAAACCGATCGATCATGTGCAAGTAATCGTCTCCGAACCCTGTTTCAATAGTGACTTTGGTATTGGTTGATGACATACGACCTGACGGGTTTTGCATGCCACCAGCACAACGCATCGAGGACTATCCATGAACAAGAACTGGAAGACACGGCTCACTGAAACGTGGGCGGAGATGGATAAAGACAAGACCAGCTTCCCCGCGGCCCGATTGCAAACCATCAAGGATTACCACGCCAACCTGAGCGACCCGCAACGTAAAATCGTGAGCGAGGCGATGGCACAGGGCGAGTACGGCGTTGCCAAGGCCGACAGACCGGCCGAGAACATCTATCGTAAATATCGACGCATGCTGATCCTGATTTTGACGGCCAAAGCCAACACCGGCGCGCCGGCTAATGATGTTGTGCGCGCATCGCAGGCGCTGGCTGCCAGCATGACGGGTGATCAGGCAGCGTCGCGCTGTCGCTTTGAAATGCAGGATGTGGCCGCTGCGGTGCAGAAGGTCAAAGACACCATGGGTGTGGACAGCAACTGGGGCGGCTGGGACAGCGTGCGACAACGTCCGCTGTTGGCAGGATGCAGTATCGGTCGGCGCGGTTCGAACGGTCCGGGTACGCTGGGGTGTTTTGTCCGGCGCGGCAATGACGTCTTCATCCTGTCGAATCGTCACGTGTTGTATCAGCTCGGCTCCGGCGCGATACCGATCGACGATGACAAGGACGTGATTCAGCCGCCGCATCAACTGGGCGGAAACTTTTTTGATTCGGTGGCGGAGGTCGTCGAATTTGACGGCGATCATGACGCAGCAATGGCGCGCGTCAAATCAGGCATCGTCTGTATGAACAGAACACCAGAGGGGGTGGACATCGCTGGCTCTGACGCGGCGGGACCCAAAGCTGCAGTGTGGAAGCGCGGTTGCGCTTCGGGTGTGCGGCGGGGAACCGTCACTGAGGTAAATAGTGCCGACGTGGCGACGCCAGGGTTTCTTCTGAAAAATCAACTCATTGTTATCCGTGACAACGCCCTGGATACCTTTCGCGACCGGGTCTTCCAAATCCAGGGTGACTCGGGCGCGGTGCTATTGAATCATGCCAACCACGTGGTGGCCTTGCTGCATGGACGAGAGGGCGCGACCGGGGCGCAAGGTACGCATATCGGACCGATCCTGGCCAGGTTTGGTGTTACGGTGCTGGTCGGCAATTACACTGCACCTTGAGTGGCCGTCGCCACCTCGTTGATAGACAGGCAGGCGGTAAAATAGCGCCCGCGCGCGAATAGTCCAATCGGTTGTCCGCGCATTTCCATGTTCGGACCAGGGGGCAATCATTACTTCGACGATTCAAGACACGCACGTTCTTATTGCCGGCGGCGGGCTGGCCGGCATGGTCGCCGCGCTGCGGCTGGAGCTGGCCGGCATTGCCTATGTGCTGCTGGAGGCGCAGCCACGGTTCGGCGGTCGCATTCTGTCGCAACCGGTTGCCGCAGATGCAGGATTCGGCGTCGATCTGGGGCCGACCTGGTTCTGGCCGCACCAGCAGCGCATGCAACGGTTGTGCGCCGAGCTGGGACGGGCGGTGTTTGCGCAGCATGTCGCCGGCGATGTGCTCTACCAGCAGAGCAGCACACAGCCGGTGCAACGCAGCGGTGCCGGAGAAGGCATGCTGTCGTACCGCGTGGAAGGCGGGACGCAGTCGCTGATTGCAGCACTCACGGCGCGGCTGGACCCGGCGCGTTTGCATGTCGGCCGCCCGATCGCACGCATCGCCCACGGCGATGACGGCTGGTACGTGACCTCCGAAGATGCCGCAGGCGCGCTGCGGCAAATCCGCGCGCAGCATCTGGTGCTGGCCGCGCCACCCCGCAAGCTGTTGCAGATTAACGGGCTGGCGCAGTGCCTGCCGGTGGGCTTGCCCGCCGCGTTGGCAGCGACACCGACCTGGATGGCTGCGCAGGCCAAGTTCGTGGCGGTCTATCCGGCACCGTTCTGGCGACAGGACGGCTTGTCCGGTCAGGTTTTCAGCCGGGTCGGTCCGATGGTGGAAATCCATGATGCGTCGGCCACGGCCGACACTGGTTTCGCGCTGTTCGGTTTTATCGGGGTGCCGGCCGAGGTACGCAGCCAGCATTCAGCCGAGGCGCTGCAGGATGCCTGCCTGCGCCAGTTGGTCAGTGTGTTCGGCGCACAGGCCGCGACACCGGACGTGTCGTACCTGAAGGACTGGGCACGGGACGCGTGGATCGTTAGCGATCACGATATCGGCGAGTCGCCCAGGCATCCCGAGCTTGACTTGTCCGTGTGGCTGGCGCAGTTGCACGGCATGCAGTTGCATTTCGTTGGCAGCGAAATCGCACCGGACGAAGGCGGCTATCTCGAAGGAGCGCTGGGTTCGGTCGAGACCTTTACGCGCACGTCGGGGCTGTTTGTCTAGCGCACTATTTGGCCAGAAACAGAAGGTGATCCGGGATGTCGGGAGGATGCCGCATTTGCATTATGATCTGATGCACAGCCCGGAGATCCACTTCGGTACAAGGAGACACAATGTTCAGTCACATCATGGTCGGTACGAATAACATCGAACAATCAAAAACGTTTTACGATGCCCTGCTAGGCATGTTCGGGGCAAAAGAGCCGTTTCGTAACCAGGCTTCGACCGGGCATCACCGGCTCTTTTACCGGCACGAAGGAAATACCTTCTGCGTCAGTGAGCCGATCGATGGAGAAAAAGCGACTTTTGCGAACGGCGGCACGATAGGCTTTACATGCCGTTCGCCCGAGCAAGTACAACAATTTCACGATACCGCGCTCGCGCATGGAGGCCAGACCATCGAAGGCCCGCCAGGCCTGCGCGATGGCGGCTCGATGGGTGCAATGCATCTGGCCTACGTGCGTGACCCGGACGGCAACAAGCTCTGCGCCATTTACCGGGCCGGCTGAGACGCTCAACCCGACGGGCACGGTGCCGGTAGCACTATTCCCGTTGGTATGCCTTGATTCTCTTGCGATCCTGACAATTGACGAGGTCTGTCA
>CANFED010000410.1 GCA_947445995.1 Oxalobacteraceae bacterium
ACGCGTGCCTATTTGAAATTGCTCCGGGTGGAGGTTACCGCGTTTCACCGTAACTAAATACGCTCGTCTCTGTGGCCCTATTCCTCGCCTCACGGCGGACGGCCATTAACCGTCACCCTGCTCTATGGAGTCCGGACCTTCCTCCCGCCTTTGCCGTGACCGAAATCACGACACCGGCCAGCGACTGTCTGGCTTGCTTCGGGGCGCATTGTATCCTGTTGCCGCATTTTTCCGAAATCTGCCGAGTATCGCGCCAACAAGGCGTTATGTTCGATAACGAACTTAGCGTAGTGGATTTCCACTAACTTCTCCGGATCAGCCCGCACGCTGTCAACAAATCCACGCATGATGCGTTTGCATTGAACCATTTGATATTTATCGAGTCTTCAGGCCCTCCGATACAGGGAGAACCATCCTGATGGATCCGATTTGCATCCCAATGCCCTGCCGACAGGCAGGTTTCCGCTGGCCGTGCATGCCTAAAGTCGTGTGAGCCCGTTCTTTTATTGTTTGTGAATTTGCAAGTTACACCCGGAGAATCAAGATGAAAAAAGCACTTCTGTTGTTAGCTCTCGTTCAAGGCATCACCTTTTCAGCTTATGCCCAGACAACAGCGCCTGTCGATGGTGCCAAGACACGCACTGAAGTCAAGGCCGAAACCAAGGCCGCCAACAAGGCGGGCGAGTTGAACAAAGGCGGCAATGCCGGTGTCACCAATCCTGCCGCCGACGTAGCCAGCACAAAAGTACGTGCCGATGTCAAAGCAGACACCAAAGCTGCAGCCGAGGCCGGCGAACTGAAGGGCGGCAACGTCACTCCGGTAGCACCGACACCAAAAGCTGCCGCCTCTGCAGGCGGAAAAACCCGCGCGGAAGTGAAAGCG
Source organism: Oxalobacteraceae bacterium (assembly GCA_947445995.1). Lineage (GTDB taxonomy): Bacteria > Pseudomonadota > Gammaproteobacteria > Burkholderiales > Burkholderiaceae_D > Actimicrobium. The sequence goes on from CANFED010000410.1 coordinate 884, forward strand.
GAAGCTCGGGCCGCCAACAAGGCTGGCACGTTGAGCGACGGCAATATCGGCAAGCAGACCGCACCTGTTGTCAGAAAAGCCCGCGCCAAAAAAGTCGCCGAGCCAGTCGCCGATCAGCCAGCCAAGTAATTTTTCCAGCCGTCGCCACTCCGGTGGCGACGAGAATCGGATAAACCCGCATCGACATCAACCTGTCCATGCGGGCTTTTTTATTTTTGAATTAAATTTTTTGGAACTGGCGCGCCGGTTTGGGCCACAGAACCGGACCCACCGATATGCATCGTGCATGTCGACCTGATATTCACTGAAGACCGCCATGAGAATTTCCGCTGTTCACTCCATCCTGAACTCTCCTGTTCCTGTATCAAGCAGGCTCCTGATCGATACTGCCCAATCGGCCTCCGGGACCGACCCGCTGGCACGGATCGCGCCGGCCTCGGCACCGGGAGCACGACAACCGGGACTGCGCATGAACGATGGCTCGCCGATGAAATCGTTCTTGTTTCAACAAATGGCGATCAGGAATGAGAAGAACGGACAGCGTTTCGCGATTCCGGTCCAGCGCACGACGCCACTCAATACAGCCAGGGAAGGCATGCCTGTGCTGAGACTGGCCGCATCGGCACCTCTGATCCTTCGCTCGCTGGGACAAAGCAATCAGGCAAGGTTCATGCGCCTCTATGCGAGCGACGAATCTCCGGAACCCATCGTACACACTCGCAAACCCTATACAGTCAATACGAAAAAAACAGTCATGCCTGTGCCAAGGCGACGCAGCGAAACCCGCCGCCGCAGTGCCACTGATCCGAACAGCGCAATGGAATTTAATGACTTGCCAACAATAGAAAATAAAAACACCCTGGAAGACTCCGTCACCGGCAGTATTTCCCCGTACATCACAGTGCCAGTCGGCGACCCGTTACCGCTATCAAAGTCGTCAGCGACCTTGTCCCGTCAGGATTTCCTGCGCCGCAATCCCGCCGGCGCAATGAAATGACGCTTCAGCGGATAGGGCAAATCAGCGGGCACTGACCAGTGCGACATAGCGCGCCAATACGGCAGGCAACCCCATCTCCAGGCATTCGACAATGAGCGCATGCCCGATCGACACTTCGAGAATCGCGGGAATGGTCAGAAAGTCAGCCAGGTTATCAAGGTTCAGATCATGTCCGGCGTTGACACCCAGACCGGCTTGCACGGCGATTGCAGCAGCCACACGAAATTGTTCCAGCACCTGCGCCGATTGTGGCGTGCCAAAGGTTTCGGCATAGGGCTCGGTATAGAGTTCGACGCGCTCCGCACCCAGCTCGCGAGCCAGCGGGAGATGACCATTATTCATATCGACAAACAGACTGACCCGAATCCCGTCGTCGTTCAGCGCGGCGATTATGGGCCGCAACAAGTCGGCATCGCGAACCAGGTCCCAGCCGTGGTCCGAGGTGACCTGATCAGGACTATCCGGAACCAGCGTGCACTGCGCAGGGCGCGCACGCCGTACCACTTCCAGAAACTCGGCCGTGGGATAGCCCTCAACATTGAGTTCCTTGCCGTGCGCTGCCGTCACCGCCTGCAATTCGGTCACGTCCGCATAGCGCGCATGGCGCTGATCGGGTCGCGGATGGAGCGTGATGCCATCAGCGCCGAGTTGCAGAAACCGCTCGGCAAATCCGCACACATCAGGATAATTGCGTCCACGCGAATTGCGCAACAGGGCGATCTTGTTAATGTTTACGGATAGCTTGGTCATGCGGGAACTCACTCCTAGTCAAGCGGTGATAAAACGTAAATAGTGGCATTCGAGCTGACAGGGTAACAGCCCTGCTCAAGAAGGACTCGCCGCAACGACGCAATTGCGTCCTGCATGCTTGGCCTGATAAAGCGCCGCATCCGCACTGCGCAACAGCGACGCAGCACTGGTGTGGCCACTCGCCTCGGCGACACCCGCAGACAAGGTCGAGTTGAACTCGATTCCGTCGGCACTTTGCCGCACCTGTGCGAAGGCAGCACAAAGATCGCCGACGACCACAAGCGCCGCCTCGAGCGTCGTCGCCGGCATGACGATGACAAACTCCTCGCCACCATAGCGACCGATGATATCGCCGCGCCGCAAGCGCTGCTGCAGCAGACGCGCAAGCGACCGGATGACCTGATCACCGGCGGGATGACCATAGGTGTCATTCACTTTTTTGAAAAAATCCAGGTCGATCATGGCCATCGATAACGGAACAGCATGCCGTTCGATGAGCATCATCTCGCGTGCCAGATACTCCTTGATCGCGGCGTGGTTGTATAGCCCGGTCAGGCTATCGTGCATGATCAACCG
>CANFED010000411.1 GCA_947445995.1 Oxalobacteraceae bacterium
CAATGCCAGATAGCAGTGTGTCTTCGAGATCCTGATGTTTCAGGGACTTTTTGCGTTTCGGGCAATGACGTCACCAGGAAGTCCAGATCGAACTTGTCCGCCATCGTAGTACGACCAATTTGATGAGGCATTTGGACGGCGGTTTTGTCGCTGATACACTGCGTCCGAAGTACTCCTCCCTGAACTTCATCCAAGGAAAAGTCATTGCGTCGTGAAGCCAGCTTACGTCGAACTCACGTCGAACTCACGTCGAACTCACGTCGAATACTGCGCGGCCCACCGCGCGCAGCAAGTCACTTTTCAATATGTTCAGTCCGTTATTCCGGGAAGCGCGGCATTTTCTTTGCATACTGCGGAGCTACGTACTGCGCCACGTTAAGCTGCATGGCCAAAAGCGTGTAATACGCGTTGATACCGGTCAGGTCGACCACTCCCTTTTTGCCAAATCGCTTGTCTGCTCGGGCGAAGGTGGCATCCGACACGCGCTTGTTCTTGTGCAGTTCAGTCGAGAAATCATAGACAATTTCTTCATCCTCGGTCATGCCGGTCGGACGACGGCCATCGCCGATTGCATCCGCAACGCTTGCCTTGATGCCGGCTTTAAGTGCAATCGGGTAGTGATAATTCCATTCGAAATCTTGTGACCATTCGCGTGCAGTGACCAGAATCACTAATTCACTGAGCATATTGCCCAGTGCTGAGTTGAAGCGCAGATAGTCGCCAGTAGAACGGGCCAGCGTCATCACCTGCGGGCTATGCATCAACGGCTCGAATGGACCAAAGACCGGTCCTTTTCGCGCAGCCATAAAATCATCCGCTGCCTTTTTTTGTTCCGCAGTATAGTTTTCTGGCGCGATGATCGGCAAACGATCCGTTGCGTGAGCACCGGTTGCCAGAAGGGTGAGGAATAAAGTCGAATAAAGCAATTTCATATCGGTCTCCAGATTTTTCTCACCGGAGAAAAATTCTCCAGTTAATTTTGCTGCGGAACAATATCATAAGAAAAGTTTGTGAAAAAACACTTTGGGTGTGGATGATCGACGAGCTCAAGCATGGTCCGGATTAACATCACAATATGGCGCGCTTGCACTTCCCGCCGTTCCCAATGCAATCCCGTGCGCTCGGTTATACTTGCGCCCCCTTGAAGTCCAGTAGTGATTCGATCCAAAGCGAGGCAAGTGCAGTGACGTACAGCGTGAAAGAAATCTTCTACACCTTGCAGGGAGAGGGCACTCATGCCGGTCGTCCGGCGGTGTTTTGCCGCTTCGCCGGGTGCAACCTCTGGAGTGGTCGCGAGAGCGATCGTGCCACCGCGGTCTGCCAGTTCTGCGATACCGATTTTGTCGGCACCGATGGGGTCATGGGCGGCAAGTTTGCTGATGCCGCGTCGCTGGCCACCACCGTCAACGGGCTGTGGCCGGCTGATTATCCGGCTAGTAAATTCATCGTCATCACTGGCGGCGAACCGATGCTGCAACTTGATATCGCACTGATCGACGCCTTGCATGCGCAAGGTTTCATGATCGCCATCGAGACCAATGGAACCTTGCCGGTGCCACCCGAAGTCGACTGGATTTGCGTCAGCCCGAAGATGGGCAGCAAGCTGGTTCAGCGCAGCGGCAACGAATTGAAAGTCGTCATTCCGCAGCTCGGGCAAGATCTGCTGATGTATGAATCGCTGGACTTCGAACACTTTTATTTGCAGCCGATGGACAGTCCGACGGCAGCCCGCAATACCGAACGCGCCATTGAACATTGCAAGCGCCACCCGAAGTGGAAGCTGAGCGTGCAAACCCATAAAATTTTACAGATACCGTAACGCCATGCTGACTATCACCCGCAAACTAGAATTCGACGCCGGCCACCGGATCCCCGACCACAAGAGCCAGTGCCGCAACTTGCACGGCCATCGTTATACCCTCGAAATCACGCTCACCGGTGGTGTTGTTGCCGCCGATGGCGCGTCCGACAATGGCATGATCATGGACTTCTCGGACGTCAAGACACTGGCCAAGCAAGCGCTGGTCGATGTCTGGGACCACGCCTTTCTGGTCTATGAAAAAGACGAGGCCGTGCGCGCCTTCCTCGACAGCCTGCCGGACCACAAGACCGTCGTGCTGCCGCTGGTGCCGACCGTCGAGAACCTGGCCCGCATCGCCTTCGATATCCTCAAGGTGACCTATACCGACAACTTCGGCACCGGCCTGACGCTGCACAAGATCAAGCTCTACGAAACACCGAACTGCTGGGCTGAAGTCATCAATGGATGACACGGTCTTCATGCGCCTTGCGATGGACCAGGCCCACAATGCCTGGGCCTTGGGCGAGGTGCCGGTCGGTGCGGTACTGGTCAAAGATGGTCAGGTCGTGGCGACCGGCTTCAACCAGTCGATCGGCACGCATGATCCGACCGCGCATGCCGAGATCATGGCCTTGCGCGCCGGTGCCACACTGCTGGGCAATTACCGGTTGCCCGGTTGCGAATTGTTTGTCACGCTGGAACCTTGCGCGATGTGTGCCGGAGCAATGATGCACGCGCGGCTGGTCCGTGTGGTGTATGGCGCGAGTGATCCGAAGACCGGTTGTTGCGGTTCGGTGCTCGACCTGTTCGGGCAAGAAAAATTGAATCATCACACCGGCCTGGTCGGTGGCGTGCTGGCCGATGAATGCAGCGCGCTGCTGAAGGATTTTTTTGCCGAACGACGGCTCGCCCAGAAGCCGCTTTCCACCGGAGTTGCCAGTGACTGAGTCAACCGGAATCGCCCTGATTGCACCGAGTGGTTATGCGGCCGACACCGACGCGGTCGAGCGCGCCATCGTCGGCTTGCAGCAGCAGGGCTATCGCGTGATCCGCCACTATGCCGCCGATGAAAGGCAAGAGCGCTTTGCTGCCAGCGATGCGTTGCGCATCGCGCACCTGCATGCGGCCGCCAGCGATCCGGAGGTCGAGATCGTGCTCGCACTGCGCGGCGGTTACGGCTTGTCGCGCATCCTGCCGCAACTCGACTGGCCGATGCTGGCGGCAAGCGGCAAGTGCTTCGTCGGCCATAGCGATTTCACCGCTTTCCATCTCGGCTTGCTGGCGCAAACCGGTGCCATCAGTTTTGCCGGGCCGATGCTGTGCGACGACTTCACGCACGAGCCACTCAGCGCGTTCACGCACGATCATTTCTGGCAGTGCCTG
>CANFED010000412.1 GCA_947445995.1 Oxalobacteraceae bacterium
CAGGCGATCGGCTTACCGGTGCCGATGGGTTTGCTGGCGCTGGTGGCGGTGCTGGTGACGTCAGCGACGGTGGTGATTTATGGCGAAGCGATCTGGGACCCGGTGGTCCTGACCGGCAAGATGGGTGGCATCTCGGTGGTGCTGGCGCTGATCGCGTTGATCATTGCGACCATCACGACCAATCTGGCAGCCAACGTGGTCTCGCCGGCGTATGATTTTTCGAATATGGCACCGAGCAAAATTTCATTCCGGATGGGCGGCTACATCACGGCCGCGATCGGCCTGGCCATGTTCCCGTGGAAAATCCTGGAGACGACCAAAGGCTATATCTTTACCTGGCTGATCGGCTATGGTGCCTTGCTCGGACCGGTGGCCGGCATCATGCTGGTCGATTATTTCGTGATTCGCAAGACCGAGCTGGACCATGATGCGCTGTTCGATGCCAACGGTATTTACAGCTACCGCGCCGGATGGAACTGGCGTGCGGTGGTCGCGCTGGTGATCGGCGTGTTGCCGAATCTGCCGGGGTTCCTGGCTGCCGCCGGTTTTATCAGCGGCATTGCGCCTGTCTTCGAGACGCTTTACACCTATGCCTGGTTTGTCGGCCTGGGTATTTCATCGGTGGTGTACTTCATGCTGATGCGCATGAGCCCGCCCGCACTGACACACGACCATCGCACCTTGAAGGGAGCCTGACCATGCATATCCAAGACCCGCGTTTTCCGAACCTGTTCGTGCTGACCCATCCGCTGATCCAGCACAAGCTCAGCCACATGCGCCAGAAAGACACCTCGACCCGCACCTTCCGCGAACTGCTGCGCGAAATCACGCTGTTGATGGGCTATGAAATTACCCGCGATTTGCCGCTCACCACTCGCAGTATCGAAACGCCAATGCAGACGATGGAGGCGCCCGTCATCGCCGGTCGCAAGCTGGCGGTCGTACCCGTGCTGCGTGCCGGCATTGGCATGAGCGATGGCTTGCTGGATCTGATTCCGTCGGCGCGCGTTGGTCACATTGGCGTCTATCGCGATCCCGACACGCACTTGCCGGTCGAGTATCTGGTGCGCTTGCCGGATCTGGCCGAGCGCACGTTCATCCTGTGCGATCCGATGGTGGCGACCGGGAATTCGGCAGTGCATGCGGTCGACGTGCTCAAAAAACGCGGGGTATCGGACGCGCAGATCATTTTCCTTGCGCTGGTGGCGGCACCTGAAGGCGTGACGGTGTTTCAGTCGGCGCATCCGGGCGTGAAGCTGTATGTGGCATCACTCGACGAGCGTCTCGACGACCACGCCTACATTTTGCCCGGACTGGGTGATGCCGGTGACCGGATTTTTGGTACCCGCTAATTATTTGAGCAGCAAATCCGGTGACATGACCGCCCGCAAGAATGGCGTGGTGACGTCATCGCGTTCGCGCTGCGCGATCCACCAGATATTCCCTTTGCGGATAGTCCATTCCTGTTCCGTACCCGACACCAGCAGGGCAGCGAGTTGTCCGAGTGCCGGCTGGTGACCGACCAGTACCACCGGTTCGCGGCTGTCAGGCCAGTTGGCTGCAGCCAGCAGGCTGGCCGTCGTCGCATCCTGGGCAAGGCCCGGATGAATCTTGAATTTGCGATCCAGCGCCTGGGCGGTCTGGCGCGTACGCATCGACGGGCTGACCAGGATCTTGCATCCGTTGGGTAAAACCTGATCAAGCCAGTCGGCCATGCGGGCGGCCTGCTTGTGTCCTTTGCTGGTCAGCCGGCGATCATCGTCGGGGTCGCCCATCTCTGCTTCGGCATGACGCCATAAAATCAAATCCATCAGCTTTACTCGTTGTCCGGTTTGGTAACCAGGTTCATCAGATAAGCCTGTGCGCCGAACTTCGCCTGCTTCGCACGTTGCTTGCGCTTGTGATAGATCCCCTCGCCGTCGAGTTCCCAGCTATGCGTATTGTCTTTCAGGTAGGGATTGAGACCTTCGGCGATGACGCGTTTTTTCAGGACACGATCAAGAACCGGAAAAGCCACTTCGATGCGTCGGAACAGGTTGCGGTTCATCCAGTCGGCACTCGACAGGAACACGTCGTGGGCGAGGTCGTTGCGAAAATAATAGATGCGGGTGTGCTCCAGGAAGCGTCCGATGATCGAGCGTACCCGGATATTTTCCGACAGGCCCGGCACGCCCGGACGCAGCGCACAGGCTCCCCGAATGATCAGATCAATCTTGACGCCATCGGCCGAGGCGGCGTACAACGCCTTGATCACCGACTCATCGAGCAGGGCATTCATCTTGGCGATGATGCGACCGGGACGGCCAGCGCGGGCAATCGCCGCTTCGTTGCGGATCGCCCGGATGAATTCCTTTTGCAGCGCGAAGGGTGCCAGCCACAGGTTGCTGAGTTTTTTCGGTTTGGTCAGGCTGGTCAGATGGATGAAGATTTCATTGACCTCGATGGCCAGCGCGGTGTTGGCGGTCAGCAGGCCGAAATCGGTATAGATCTTGGTCGTGGTCGGGTGGTAGTTGCCGGTGCCGAGGTGGGCGTAGTAGCGCAACTGACCTTCTTCGCGGCGCAGTACCAGCGCCAGCTTGGCATGGGTCTTCAGGCCGACGATGCCATAGACCACCTGCGCGCCGGCACGCTCGAGCTTGTCGGCCCAGTTGATGTTGGCTTCTTCATCAAAGCGCGCCATCAGTTCGACGATGACGGTGACTTCCTTGCCGCGTAGCGCCGCCAGAATCAGCGATTCCATCAGATCGGAATTCATGCCGGTGCGGTAAATGGTCTGCTTGATTGCCAGTACATTCGGGTCGAGTGCGGCACTGCGTATAAAGTCGACCACCGGCTGGAACGACTGGAACGGATGGTGTAATAACACGTCCTGTCTTTTCAGCGTCGCGAAAATATCGCCGTTGGCCAGTTGCGCCGGATATTGCGGCGTGAACGACGGGAAACGCAATTCGGGACGCTCGACCAGATTGATCAGCTCCGACAGGCGCACCATGTTGACCGGGCCGGCCACGGCATACAGCCGGTTGCGTGAAATCATGAACTGGTCGAGCAGTAGCTGGGCCAGATGATCAGGACAATTTTTCGCCACTTCGAGTCGCACCGCAACGCCGAACTGACGTACCTGCAACTCGCCCTGCAAGGCCTGACGCAAGTTCTTGACTTCGTCTTCGTCGACCCA
>CANFED010000413.1 GCA_947445995.1 Oxalobacteraceae bacterium
CTGTGGAAATATCCAGTCCGGAATACTCGATTTTATTTTACGTAAATGATACATCCCGATCTATAGAATTACAGGGAAAAATGGCTCAAAAAGCGAGAAGATTTGTCTTGTTGAGACATGAAAATGTGCAATAAAAGTCTATTTGAAAGGACGGCTCAGCGCGTGGGTGTAATAACCGGAGGGCATTGCACCATCTGCATGCGGTGCAATGCCCTTCAGTTCTTGCACGCTACGTGCTAGGGATAGATATCAGCTTATTTTTTCCGAAATGAATTTAACTGAAATGATACTCGTCAACCAAACCCCATTCTCAGCCCTGAAAAACTTAAAGCCTTGCTCATGCATCTGCAGAGCTTTAATCACAAGAACAATAGGCTGTCCATGTCTGTGCCCAACAGCAAGTGCCGTCTGCTCATCCTGCGACAAATGCACATAGTGGCGCGATCCAGACGTTAATCCGTCTTTATAAATAGACTCCAGAAAACGTGTCGCTGTACCGTGATAAAGAAACTCGGGCGGTACTTGTTCTTTATAGTTAATATCAACGCTTTGGGTGGAGTGTCCCTGAACCGCGCGGATACGTAGTCCGTCTTCGGAAATGAAAAACCGCTTTTTGTCGCTCGTCGCAACCACATCCCGAATCAACTCAATATCCAGCGTCTTGCCATCCTTGGTGGCCGCAGTGATCAATACCGCAATATCCACCCAACCTTCAATATCCAGTGTGATACCAATCGCATCAGGTTGATGCCGCAACACAAAACTTAGAAATTTGCTGATCTCGGTATGGTGCTTGCTCATTGTCTGCCTATTTAAAATTCTGCGACTTCTCAAGTATCAAGATATCGCGGTGATATTTTTAAATGTATTTTTTATTTTGCTTTCCCGTAGCAGTCGTTTTTTTGATTGGACTTTTTTGGTCATGAGATGCAGCTTCAATGATGAATGCCAGTAAGCAGAGTGCAATAACCTAAGGGCATTGCACCGCATGCATACGGTGCAATGCCCTTAGGTTATGGCACGCTACCCTAGTTATCGCCAAAGTAGTTCGTCAGACCACCCCCATCACTGCGGCCTGAACTGATGCGCAAAAGTAAACTCATCCACCCGCGCCCCATACCGCAAGCCACTGCGCATCGCCCAGGTAGCAATTTGATGATGCATCGGAATGACCGCGTTATCCTGCAGCGCAATACCGGCGGCCTGGCGCGCAAAGTTGTTGCGTTCGGTCGGATCAACTGCCGCCAGCGAGGACCGGATCAGGGTATCGACCTTCGGGTTGCTGTAATTACCCCAGTTCCACGAACCCCATCCCGTTTGTGGATCGGTAGTGCCAACCAGCGATCGCAAGCCAAAATCTCCGGCCAGCGTTCCCCAACCCAACAAGGCCATGCTGAATTCATTGGCCTTGGCGCGTCCGAAATAGACGGCCAGTGGCAAGGTGACGACCTTGGTGCGGATGCCGATCCGGCTGAAAAATTGCGCCACGGTCTGAATCAGTTGTTCATCGTTGATGTAGCGGTTGCTCGGTCCGTGCAAGGTCAGTGCGAATCCATTCGGATAGCCCGCTTCGGCCAGCAGTTTCTTGGCACCTGCAGGGTCGTAGCCTTGTACCTTGATCGCATCGTTGTAGCCCAGAATGCCGGGGGCGACGATATTCGAGGCGGGCTGTGCCAGTCCTTCCATGACCCGTGATACCACCGCCGGTCGATTGATTGCCTTCGACATTGCCAGTCGAACCCGAGGATCGCGTAACGGATTGGTTGCCAGCGGTTTGCCATTCAGATCGGTGACGTCCGGGGAAGAGTGTTCAGCCTGATCCACGGTCCAGAAGATGGTGCGCCACGACACCCGCTGTTCCAGCCGGAAATCAGGATTGCGCTTGATGCGGGCGATGTCGGCCGTCGGCACCGCTTCGATGGCGTCAACATCGCCCGCCAGCAGGGCGGCGGTACGCGAGGCGTTGTTGGCGATGACACGCAAGGTGACCTTGTCCCACGCAGTCTTTTCACCCCAGTAGTCCGGGTTACGCGCCAGTTCAACCTTGTTACCGCGCAAGAAGCTGACGAACTTGAACGGTCCGGTGCCAATGACGGCCTTGCCGCTGTTGAAGTCCTCGGTGGACGCGTTCTCCGTGGCTTTTTTCGAGACGATGAAAATGGTCGAGACGTCCAGCGGCAACGGTCCATAAGGGGTGGCGGTCTTCAGCCGCAGCGTCAGCGCATCGACGGTCTGTTTGTCGACGATCTGGCGGGTGTAACTGGTGAACGGGCCAGGACTCTTGGTCAGGGTTGCCGGACGATCGAGTGAAAAAATCGCATCTTCGACCGTAAATGGCGAACCGTCATGAAACTTCACGCCGGGACGCAACTTGAATTCCCAGGTGGTGGCGTCGACTGCGCGCCAGGACAAAGCCAGCCCCGGAATCAGTTTGCCACTGGCATCGACGTTGACCAGTGCATCGAACAGGTGTGACGACAGTGCGATGTTCGGAGCAATGTTGAGGTAATGCGGATCAAGCGAAGATACATCGGCGGCCAGGCCCAGCTTCAATTCGGCGGCATGTGCGACGGTGGTGCCGGTGACCACCATCAAGAAAACCAGTTGGGCGAAGGCGGCGAATACGGGACGCAGCGTGACGGTGGCGCGTGCGGGAAGAGGCAATGTCATGGAGTCCTTTTAGTGCGGGTAATAACGAGCGGCCTATTATCCACTGACTTCTACTAAGCCGGTCTGCGTGAGTCGCAAAGCGGTGGTCGAGTCGCATGAACTCGATCAATCTCTGGCCAAATGCCCCGCCACAAATCCGCGCCGCCTGACATCAGATGGTAAGGTAACTGGTTCTACCCACTCTGCATCGGTACGAATCCATGAAGAAAAAACCTTCCCGCCTGATCGTGGCGCTGATTGTCGTTGCCGTTGGTGCTGGCGCGCTGTACCTCTGGTCGCAAAGCGGCCGTGTCGAAACAGTCCAGGAAATTGCTGCGCCACCGCCTATCCCGCCGCTGGCTTCGACTGAACCGACCATCCCCGATCCGGTTGATGCGACCAAGCAGCCCGAGCCTGCCGAACCCGTCACCAAGTTTCCGCTTGAACCGACCGACGCCGCCACACCACCGCCAACGCCAGACAAGGCATTACCCAAACTGGCCGAGTCTGATCCGTTCGTCGACAAG
>CANFED010000414.1 GCA_947445995.1 Oxalobacteraceae bacterium
CTGTTGCAACTGGCGCAGAAAGCCAGCTGTTCGGAAAGCCTGATTTCAAAAATCGAACGCAGTCTGGCGACGCCGTCACTGACCATGCTGCACCGGCTGGCGGTGGCACTGGAGACCAACATTGGCATCCTGACCAGCGAGGACAGCGCGCCCGAGAGCCCGATCATCCGGCATGACGAACGACCGGTATTGAAGGCCGGCGGCATCGCGCTGGAGCGGCTGGTGCTGCCCAAGCGCGGCGGTCTGCTGCAAGCCAACATACATGTGGTGTCGCCCGGCGAAGGCAGCGATGGGCTGATCGAACACAGCGGCGAGGAAGTCGGCTACGTGCTTGAAGGCACGCTTGAATTGACGCTTGGCGAGACGCGCTACGACCTTGGTCCGGGCGATGCGTTTTCGTTTCCGAGCAACGTTCCGCACGGGTACCGCAATACCGGGGAGGATGTTGCGCGGGTGTTGTGGGTCAATTCGCCGGCGACGTTTTAGGGCGGATTCGGAACGCGGATTTCTTCGGGTACAGCACCCGACGGATTGAAGTCGTAGGGTGGGCACGGCATTACCGTGCCCACGCGAATGCACCACCATCGCTGGATTTGGCCGACATGCCTGGTCCGCGCGCGTGGGCACAAAAAACCGTGCCCACCCTACGAAATCGCTGTCATCAACAAAAACTCCGGTCAGAAATCGACCGTCACGCCCGCACCAATACTCTTGTGCGAGTAGTTGTAATCAATCAGGCTCTGCCCGTAGCCGGTGAAGCCCTGCACATACCCCTTCAGGTTACGCGTCAGCGGAAACGCCCAGCCGAGTTGCACGGCACCGCGATTGGTGCTGAAATTTTGCCGCATCGTGGTGGTGAACTCATGCCCGCCCTGACGATAGCTGGCCTGCAGATCGCCGTGTCCCATGTAGGCGAGGATGTCCGGATTATCGTCATTCGAACCACCGCCATCGAGCCGTTCCCAGATCCGTGCCAGCAACGTGAAGCCGCCTTCTTCCAGTCCGATCTGCGCATAGAACCGGTTCCAGCTACGCGATAGCGTGCCGGTCTGGCCATTGGACTGATGCACCAGGCCGAAGTTGAGCATGCGCGCCGTCATGCCGGGCAAACGGAAATTGACCGGCACCACCGCCATGACTTCCGGCTGGTAGTTGGTTTCGCGGAACGGGCTCGATGCCGATTTGTTGAACGCTTGCCAGTAACTCTGCTGCGTGTAGCCGAACCACAGGTCAACCGGACTGCCGGCCACCTGCTCGGCCATCTTCATCTTGAAGCCAAGCTGGAAGGTCAGCTCGGCATGCTGGATGCGCTGTTGTTCCAGCGTGCCGCCACGGGCGACTGCGCGGAATGGCGCGTAATTCGGTGCGCCGCTGTAATTGCCCAGCAGCAGATAGTTCGCACGGTACGAACGAAAATTGTAAATGCCGCGCTTGAGGTTGTCGGCCAGTTCCCATTCCTGCGCCAGCACCGAGGTTTCCCTGGAAGCCGGCACGTCAGCGCTCAGCAATGCCGGCGTCGGTGCCGGCACGGCCGGTTCGATCGGATATGACAGCTTCATCGCCGGTGCCGCGAGGCGGTCGTAACACGCAAGGCGCTTGTCGGCATCAGCCAGGTCGGCGCAGATGGCCAACGTGCTGAGTTCAAGTGCCGTGGCGTGCGCCAGTGACGGCAGGCACAACGGCGATAACACGGCCAGCATTGGCACGGCAAAACGGAAGGAGGAGGTCATGACTGATCCAAGGAGAGAGTTGCTTATCTGAAAACGTGCCGGATTCTCGCATGTTCTCGTCAATACTATCGCTCGCAATTAAAAGATACCGTGTGGTAGCAACACCGTCCGTCAGCTGCGCCGCTTTACTGGTACCGTCGCCAGCAGCACACCTGCCAGCGCCAGTGCAAACGCCAGCAATTGAGCCCCGCCGAGTCGTTCTCCGAGCACCAGCACGCCGACCAGCGCCGCGCTAACGGGCAGCATCACCGTAAAGACACCGGCTTGCGATGCCGGGATCGATTTCAGGCCGGTCATCCACAACCAGACCGACCAGACGCTGGCGGCCAGCGCGTAAAACACCAGTAGCGACCACATCGGCATCGTCACCGGCGCGAAATCGAAATGCCAGGCAGCGAGGATGCCCATCGGCGTCATCAGCGCAAAGCCCCACAGGTTGATGATCGCGCTGATGCGTTTGGGCGTGAGCACTGTCGTCAACTGCTTGCCGATGACGGCATACGCCGCTTCGCACAGAACCGCGCCAAATACGAGGAGATTGCCGAGCCACGCCGGCTGGTGCGCGACATCCTGCGCGGGCGATTTCGACAGCGCCAGGATGCCGATGCCGAGCGCGCCACAAGCGATCGCCGCCCAGATCCGCAAGCCGATGCGCTCCTTCAAAAACATCCAGCTCATCAGCGCCACGACCGCCGGGATCGCCGACAGGATCACGCCGGCCGACACCGCGCTGGTCATGCTGACGCCGGTGATCATGCACAGCGTGAACAGGAAATTGCCAAAGAAGGATTCCAGAAATACCAGCCCGCGCATGCGCCGGCTCAGTGGCAACTCCATCGCCGGCTTTTTCAGCCAGGTCAGCATCGCCAGCCCGCCAATACCAAAGCGCAGCCATGCCAGCAGGAACACCGGGAACGCCAGCGCCAGCGGCTTGGTCAGGGCGACATAACTGCCGACCAAGGCCATGCTCAGCGCCAGACAAGTGCAAGCGATCAGACGGCTGGGCGCTGGCGTCATCACGACCTCATCGACCGGACGGCACCCTGAACGCGCCCGCCTTCAGCTTGGGCTTCTTCGGTTTCTTGACGACCTGCCCGCTGGCATTCGTCTCCGGCACCCGGTGGTCGGGTTCGAAACCCTGCTCGGCGTTGCGCTGCAGGTTCTGCCCGGTCAGCATTTCGATCGCTGCCAGCAGCGGCGCTTCATCGGCACACAACAACGAGACGGCCATGCCGGAGGCACCGGCGCGACCGGTGCGGCCGATCCGGTGAATGTAATCTTCGGCCACGATCGGCAAGTCAAAGTTGACGACCTGCGGCAAGTCGTCGATGTCGAGTCCGCGTGAAGCCACATCGGTGGCCACCAGGATTTGCACGTCGCGTGACTTGAATCCTTCGAGTGCGCGCAA
>CANFED010000415.1 GCA_947445995.1 Oxalobacteraceae bacterium
AGGTCACTGACAGCGATGTAGATGAATCCCGATGACGCAAACACCAGCACGTACGGAATCCACTGCATGCCTTGCTCCAGCGTGAAGTAACCCAGTACGCCGCCCAATACGGCCATCAGACTGCTCAGCAGGTTGTAAAAATACGCCCGCTTGCGCGAGAACCCGGCATTGAGCAGGACGATGAAGTCGCCGATTTCCTGCGGGATTTCGTGGGCGATGATGGCCAGGCCGGTGACGACACCAAGGGTCGGATCGGCCAGGAAGGCGGCGGCGATCAGAATGCCATCGGTGAAGTTGTGCATGCCATCGCCGACCAGAATCATCCAGCCGGCCTTGCCGGCCTCGTGCGCGTCGTGGCCGTGGTGATGCGCATGGCCATCGCCTTCGTGATGATGCGAGTGGCGCAGGATCGCGGTTTTTTCGAGCAGGAAGAAAAGCAGCAAGCCGCCCAGCAGCACGGCGAACAGCGTGTGGGTGTCGGCACCGGACTCGAAGGCTTCCGGTAACGAGTGCAGGAACGAGGTCGACAACATGATGCCGACCGACAGGCTGACCATGCGATCGACCATTTTGGACAGCAGTCCGAATGAAAAAATCGCGGCAGCAGAAATGCTGAAAACGCCCGATATGGTCGTGACGAACAGGATGCTAACGAGGATGGTATTGATGGCAGTCCCGGATGGTCAGGCAGAAAGGGACCAAATTATAGAACACCCGGTCACGCTGACTGCAAAGCACCTCCCGAACACTAACTGACAGTGCGACTGTCCGGCAGCAATACCCGTCATCAGCCAACGCATATGGCAATGCACCGATCAGCTGCTAACCTAGTGCGATACGATCACCGAGGCCCTGTCCCATGTCCGAGTCCATCCGTTTCTATTTCCGTGGCGCGATCCAGCAGGTCGATGCCGCAGCGCCGCTGCGCACCGTGCTGCAACACCTGCGCGAAGAACTGCATTGCACCGGCACCAAGGAAGGTTGCGCCGAAGGCGATTGCGGTGCCTGCACCGTGCTGGTCGGCCAGTTGCGCGATGGCGCACTGCAACTCGAACCGGTCAATGCCTGCATCCGATTGCTGCCCACGCTCGACGGCAAGGCAATGTTCACGGTCGAAGACTTGCAGCAAGCCAATGGCTCGCTGCATCCGGTCCAGCAAGCGATGGTCGACTGCCACGGTTCGCAATGCGGCTTCTGTACACCCGGCTTCGTGATGTCGCTGTGGAATCTGTATCTGCAGCGCGAAGGCCAGTCGACGGCACCATCGCGCCAGCAAGTCGATGATGCGCTCTCGGGCAACCTGTGCCGCTGCACCGGCTACCGGCCGATCATCGCGGCCGCCACGCGAATGGGGCAATTGCCGCCGGTCACCTTCGATCGTGCCGCCATCACTGCCGCCCTGCTGCCGCTGCAAAGCACGACGCCGCGCACGCATGCGCTGGCCGATGGCCATACGTTCTACGCACCACGCACTTTGTCGCAAGCAATTCAATTGCGCACAAGCCATCCGGGTGCCACCTTGCTGGCCGGCTCGACTGATGTTGGCCTGTGGTTCACCAAGCAGTTGCGGGTGCTCGGCGATATTGTGTATCTGGGCGAGGTGGCTGAACTTGCTGCCATCGAACGCAGCACGACCCACTTGCAGATCGGCGCAACCGCCTCGCTGGAAGCGTCCTATCAGGCCATCTGCCACTACTATCCGAGCGAGCTGACCGAACTGTGGCAGCGCTTTGCCTCGCTGCCGGTGCGCAGTGCCGGCACACTGGGCGGCAATGTCGCCAACGGTTCGCCGATCGGCGATTCGATGCCGTGGCTGATCGCACTCGGTGCCGAGGTGGTCCTGCAAGGCAGCGCCGGAGCGCGCACGCTGGCGCTGGAAGATTTTTATCTCGGCTATCAGAAAAAGGATTTGCAGCCCGACGAACTGGTCACGGCGATCCGCATCCCGCTACCGCAAGCCGGCCGGCAATGGCGCACCTACAAACTGGCCAAACGCTTTGATCAGGATATTTCGGCGGTCTGTGCGGCCTTCTCGATCCGGCTCGATGGTGAGTTGGTCACCGACATCCGCATCGCTTTCGGCGGCATGGCAGCCACGCCAAAACGCGCCAGCCACGCAGAACAGACGCTGCTTGGCCAGCCGTGGAACGATGCCAGCCTGACCCGTGCGATGGCGGCACTGTCCAGCGACTACGCGCCGCTGAGCGACATGCGCGCCTCCAGCACCTACCGGATGAAAGCCGCGCAAAACCTGTTGCGCCGCTTCTGGTTCGAAACCCGCACCGATGCGCCGCTGACCGCCGGGCAGGTCAATGCCTTTGCGCACGGAGCGAGCGCATGAACTCACGCACCGAGCTACCCGGCGTCTGGGCCGAAGTCGGCCGCTCGCATCCGCACGAGTCCGCCACGCTGCATGTGCTGGGAACCGCCACCTATGTCGACGATGTCGCGGAACTCCACGGCACGCTGCATGCCGCTCTGGGCCTGTCGCAACAGGCGCATGCCACCTTCACGGCCATCGACCTCGCTGCCGTGAAGGCTTCGCCCGGCGTCGTCGCCGTGCTGGTTGCTGCGGATATTCCCGGCCTCAATGACTGCGGCCCGATCCTCCATGACGATCCGATTTTTGCCGACGGGCTGGTGCAGTATGTCGGCCAGCCGCTGTTCGTGGTCGTCGCCGATACGCATGACAATGCGCGCCGCGCGGCCCGGCTGGCCCAGGTCGATTACACCGCCCTGCCCGCCCACCTGACACCTGAGGCGGCCCACGCTGCGCAATCGTACGTGCTGCCGCCGATGCGTTTGCAGCGCGGCGACGCGGCGGCACGACTGGCGCAGGCACCGCATCGCGCCAGCGGCACGCTGTCGGTCGGCGGTCAGGAACAGTTCTATCTGGAAGGTCAGGTGGCCTACGCGATTCCGCAGGAAGAGCGCGCGATGCGGGTGCTGTGTTCGACCCAGCATCCGTCCGAAATGCAGCATGTGGTGGCGCATGCACTGGGCGTGCTGGCGCACCGCGTGAACGTCGAATGCCGGCGCATGGGCGGCGGCTTCGGCGGCAAGGAATCGCAGTCGGCCTTGTGGGCAGCCGCCGCAGCAATCGCGGCCGACAAGCTCCAGCGCCCGGTCAAG
>CANFED010000416.1 GCA_947445995.1 Oxalobacteraceae bacterium
CAGCAGGATGGCTTTTTCCGGCGAGGCGGTCTGGTTGTAAAAAACCAGATACTGGTCGTCCGACAGCTTGTCATTCGCATCGAGTCCGAAACAGGACACGTCGATCGACGCGCCGGGCAAGGTCACGTCTAGCGTGACCGTCAACTGTTCCTGGCAATCCAGTTCTGTCAGCTTGCCTTTTTGTCCGCGTGAAAATAGGTTCATCAAGTTTTCTCCTGTGAAGTGCGATTACTTGCCGACCGGGTCAGCCGGGTCGACCGATGGATAGGCCCCGAAGTGGGTTGCTTGCGCGATCGTGCGTTGTGCCCAGGCACGATGGGTGGTCACTTCGCACATCGAGTTATCCAGCTTGAAAACAGCCGGACTGTCTGCCGCAAGAATCGCTTCGGCCGAGGCCAGATCGCGCGGCATGACGATGAAGTGGCGCTCGATCTGCTCGATCTGGTCGGGATGGATCGCGGTCTTGCCGACCATGCCGTGGGCCAGATCTTCCTCGACTTCCTGCGCCAGCAAGTCCGGCAAATCCAGATGCTCGAAGACCGGCGCGGTCAGGCAAAACCCGTACGGCCGGAAGGTCGTCACGAGCCGGGCGATGACCGGCCCCAGCGGGGTCCGGTAGATGGTCATGTTGCGCGGCCGGCGCAAGCCCAATAACGCGAACAGGTCATTGCCACCGATGCGCAGCGCCAGGATGCGCGGACGCACGCCGGGCGACTCCAGAAACACGCGCAATTCACGCATCTCGGCGTCGTCGAACACATCGGCCGTTTCCAGCGTCGGCATCAGCACATGGCGCGTGTCGCGCACATGACGCAGATACGACGGCATGTTGTACCGGCTCGCCTTCGGAATCACAAAACCGGTCAGCTTGTCGGCCCCCGGCATCGCCAGCACCCGCCCCAGCACCTCGACATTGCGCACCCGCACAAAACGCTCGGACTGCGAGATAACCGGCATGTTCTGCAGCGCGACGCCGAGCTGGAACAGCGCGTAGCTGAGATCTTTTTCGGCGACCGCATCTTCGGTACAAAAAATAATCGAGCGCGCCTGCGTCAGCTTTTCGCCATTGGCGACCGCTGTCAGGTCGGGGTGATTGGCGGGCACATACAGCGAAGCGCCGGGCAACTTGTCATTCAACATCGCGTTCACTCCTGATCAATGAGACCGCCTGATACGGCAATGCCGGGTCGTGTTCGATCAACACGTTTTTTTCGGCGGCCAGCGCGATCAGATGGGCGACCGCAGGTGCCGCAGGATCGCGCACGATCACCCGCTCGGCCATCCGTCGCAACAGCACTCTGGTGGCCTCGCCGATGCCGGGCTTGATCAGGTTGGGGTCGGTGATCCCGTAGGCTTGCATGCATTGCTGCATGAAGCGTTGCGAGGTTTGTGCTGCCGCGACGCGGTCGCCCGGTATCGCTGCGGGCAGACCGCGCTGCGCGGCCATCTGCTGCGCCGCCGCGATGATCCGGTCGGCAAAATCACGCGACAGGTCCTCTGCTTCGAAACTCTCGTAATACACGCAGCCATGAAAGTCATCCGGGCCGATCTGTTCGTTGAGAATCGAGCGACTGACCAATCCGGAGACGGTCGCGTTGAGTATGCTCGACGGGATCAGGTAATCGGCGCACGACGCCGAGCAGGCCGCTGTTCCGGCCAGATCGGACAGCACGAACAGCCCCGGATCGATCACGACATCGTGCGCTGCATTGAACGCGGTGACGGCACTGGTCAGCTCGCGCGAGATCACGCCCTTGCCGGTCCAGCCATCGACAAACACGATCGATTCCGGCGTGTGTCCGAGTGCCAGGATATGCCGCAGCGCGACCGCATCAATGCCGCGATCGCGCACGATGGACACCGAAAAATGCACGGCATCGCGCCCGAAAACCCGCGACAGAATGTGCTTCAGAATGACCCCGACCGGCGTGCCCGCGCGGGCCAGCGAGACCAGCGTGATGCCAGTACGACGACGCGCATGGATCAGCGCCGCCAGCCGCAAACAATCCTGCGCCATCTGTTGGCGATTGGCCGACTCGGCCTGCTCGAACAGGGCCAGATAGTGCGCCGAAGGGAGCGATTCCGGCGACAGCATTTCGCTGTAGTGCCGCTGACCGGACTGGATCAGCCGTTCCTTGTCGGCGACATTGACAAAGTCGGCCATCGGCAAACGCTTGAGCAGGAACGTCACATCCTCGGCCCGATAACTGCCGGAAAACATCAGAGTGCCCCCAGCGTGATGTGATTCAGTTGCGAGCTTGTCGGCACGATGGCGTAATCGCACGCAGCCATGAAACGCGCATCCGAGCGGCTGTCGCCAAGCCCGAAGGTGATGATCTCGCCGTGCTGTTCCCGCAGCCATTGCGTGACCCGCTGTACCGCGTGCGCCTTGTTGAGCGCTTTCGGCAGGACGGCCAGATTGTTGCCGTTGCGATGAATATAAAAATCGCTGCCTTCGGTGGCGATCCACGCGGCGACGGCCTGCTGCTCGATTTGCGCGAGCCGGTCGCTGCGTTTATCCGGGTCTTTCATGACCACGTAAAACGGCGTGCCGAAATCCTCGATGATGCGGGCGGTCGCACCGAAACCGCAGGACGTCGCATAGGTGTTCATGACCTCCATCACACGCTGCAATCCGGCATACGACAGCGCCATCGCGGCCTGCATCTCCTGCTGCCAGACAGTGTCAACCGAGCCATCCGGATGCAGGATGACACCGCCATAGTCGAGCACGGCATAGCTGCAAAACGGGATATCGACGCGGCGAAACGCATCGAGATTGCGCGCCGTGGTCGGCACGACTGTCATCGACGACAGCGCCATGTCCAGAAAGCCCCGCTGCGACGGGGTGGTGTATGAAATCGCGGAGCCATCCTTGAGGAAGGCTGCCGGTTGCAGCGCCACGCCGTCCGGACATTTTTCACGCGACTGAAACAGCGAATCATCGAGATCCGCAAACAGGACTTTGATCATCAGCGACCACCTTCGTTTTTGAATTGCAGCAGGCGGGCGTCAAGCATGTGTGCCAGCTGCGTCAAACCCTGGCCGGATGCCGTTTCATGGCAGATCAGGACCTGATCGTATTGCCCCGGTTTGACGTTATAGAGAAAATTGTCCACCC
>CANFED010000417.1 GCA_947445995.1 Oxalobacteraceae bacterium
TATGGGACTATAAAGACTCCATCGCGCGATGTTGCGCAGTTCACCTGGAGTCACATGATGTTTGCATCCCCCCGATTGTCCGCTTCCCGGCTGGCCGTACTTGGCCTGATTACTGCACTGGCCAGTAGCGCCCACGCCCAGACAATGACCCGCGATAACGGATCGCCGGTTGGCGATAACCAGAATTCGCAAACGGCCGGACCGAACGGTCCCACGTTGCTGCAGGATTCCCACCTGATTGAAAAACTCCAGCGCTTTGACCGCGAGCGGATTCCGGAACGCGTGGTGCATGCCCGCGGTACTGGTGCGTTCGGCGAGTTTGTGTCGTCCGGCAATGCATCGGCCTTGACCCGCGCTGACGTGTTTGCCGCCGCCGGCAAGAAGACGCCGGTCTTCGTCCGTTTCTCGACGGTGATCCATCCGAAAGGCTCACCCGAAACCCTGCGCGACCCGCGTGGATTCGCAACCAAGTTCTATACGCAGGAAGGCAACTGGGATCTGGCCGGCATCCACCTGCCGATCTTTTTCATCCGTGACGCGATCAAGTTTCCGGACATGATTCATGCCCTCAAGCCATCGCCGGTGACCAATGTGCAGGACCCGAACCGCTTCTTCGATTTCTTCAGCCACGTGCCGGAAAGCACCAGCCAGTTGACCCGTCTCTACTCGGACATGGGTATTCCGGCGTCCTACCGGAAAATGGATGGCCACGGCGTGCATGCATTCAAGATGATCAACCAGGCTGGCGTCGTGACCTATGTGAAGTTTCACTGGAAGAGCCGGCAGGGCGAACAGAACCTGACCCGTGCCGAGGCAGCGCGTGTGCAGGGCGAGGACTTCAACAACCTGACCACTGACTTGTACGGCTCCATCCGCAACGGCGACCTGCCCAAGTGGGATTTGTATGTGCAGGCGATGGCACCAGCCGACCTCGACAAGTACGCCTACAACCCGCTCGATGCGACCAAGATCTGGCCCGATCTGCCTGAAACATTGCTGGGCACAATGACACTGAACAAGGTACCGGACAACTTCTTTGAAACGACCGAATCGGCCGCTTTTGCACCATCGAACCTGGTGCCGGGCATCGAACCGTCGGAAGACAAGATGCTGCAGGGGCGCTTGTTTTCGTATGCGGATTCCCAGCTCCACCGACTCGGTGCCAACAACAAAACCTTGCCGATCAATGCACCACTGGTCAAGGTCAGCAATGGCAACTCGGATGGTCAGGGCAGTCGCGGCGGACGTTCCGGTGAAGTCAATTACCAGCCATCCCGTATGGCTGGCACGGCGACTGAAAATCCGGACTACAAATATGTCGAAACCCCGTTGACCGGCACGACCATTCAGGCGGCGATCAAGAAGACCGACAACTTCACGCAGGCCGGCGTGTTCTTCCGTGGACTGAACAGCCAGCAGCAAACCAACCTGGTCGGCAACCTCGCGTCGGACCTCGGCAAAGTCAATAACAGCGAGATCAAGCAGATCATGCTGATGCACTTCTACAAGGCCGATCCAATCTTCGGGACGCGTTTGACGGCAGCTGTCAGTGGCAATCTGAACGACGTGCAGCAGCGGGCGGCGAAGATGGCTGACTAACTGGCAGGCGCTGACTGCGGTGCAATGCCCTTCGGGTATTGCACCCTTTCTGGCAGTCGTCGGGTGGGCACGGATTTATCGTGCCCACCCGAATGCACAGCCGAACCACCGGCATGGACCGACATTATCGGCACGCGCGCGTGGACACAAAAAAACCCCGTCGATGATAACGACGGGGTTTTTTCATTTCCTGCTATCGGCTGGCCCGAAGTTCACGCCAGATCATGGCATGCACTCCGTTCCCGTCGACCTGTTGCTCTTACTTCGGCATCAGCACGGTATCAACCACGTGGATCACGCCATTGTCGGCGACGATGTCCGCCGTGGTGACCTTGGCATTGTTGACGGTGACGCCACCGGTGGTTGCCAGTACC
Source organism: Oxalobacteraceae bacterium (assembly GCA_947445995.1). Lineage (GTDB taxonomy): Bacteria > Pseudomonadota > Gammaproteobacteria > Burkholderiales > Burkholderiaceae_D > Actimicrobium. The sequence continues at coordinate 1,974 of CANFED010000417.1, forward strand.
AGGTTCGAGCCCTGGACGGTCTTGACGTTACCGGCCTTGATGTCTTTTGCCATCACGGTGCCCGGCACGACGTGGTAGGTCAGCACGGCGGTCAGCTTGGCTTTGTCTTTGAGCAGCGCGTCGAGGTCAGCTTTTGGCACTTTGGCGAAAGCGGCGTCAGTCGGCGCGAACACGGTGAACGGGCCTTTTCCCTTGAGCGTATCAACCAGACCGGCGGCCTTGATCGCGGTAACCAGCGTCGTGAAGTTGCCTGCGCCAACGGCAGTATCAACGATGTCCTTGGCTTGTGCAGAGAAGGCGGCGGTAGCGATAACTGCGGCGAGAAGAATTTTTTTCATGGTGTATTTCCTTTGATAAAGTGAAGTGGAAAATCAAGATGATTCCGTTTTTCGGGTTGCTCTAAACGTTGACTCACTCTCTCACAGATCTGCCAAAGCTGCTTAAAGTAACCATCAAGCGCTATTTGGTACTGAAACGAGCCGGCCAGATACCATCATTGCGCGACCACCACCGTGACCTGTGCAGCGTTGAGAACGGCGGCCAATTCGACCGGCGGCGCAGCGTCAGTGAACAGCACGTCGATCTGCGACAGATGCGCCATACGCACCAGCGCCTGGCGACCGAACTTGTCGCTATCGGCCACCAGCCAGACTTCGCGCGCCTGTTCAATAATCGCTTGTGCCACTTTGACTTCGCGTGAATCGAAGTCGCGCAACGTGCCGTCCGCTTCGATACTCGAGACACCGATGATGCTGATGTCGACCTTGAACTGACGTATGAAATCAATCGTCGCTTCGCCGACAATGCCGCGATCGCGACTGCGCACCAGTCCGCCGGTGACGATGACTTCGCAATCCGGATTGTCCGAGAGGATGATCGCGACATTGAGGTTATTGGTCACCACATGCAGTCCCTTGTGGTGTACCAGTGCGCGGGCGACCGCTTCGGTCGTCGTGCCAATATTGATCAAGAGCGAACTGCCAGCGGGAATCCGCGCAGCGACTTCGGCGGCAATGCGCTGTTTGGCATCGCTGTTGAGCGTCTGGCGCTGGGTGTAATCGATGTTCTCGACCGATGAGGGCAAGCCGACACCGCCGTGATAGCGCGCCAGCAGGCGCGCTAGCTCCATCTGTTTGACGTCA
>CANFED010000418.1 GCA_947445995.1 Oxalobacteraceae bacterium
CGTAGCGCCGCCAGCATCGCGCTACCGACATCGGTATTGCCCAATCCCGAACCGACGCCACCGGCCTGGATCGCTGCTTGGATCATGTCGGGACGCATGTTGAACGGCATCACCTGGAATTGGTTTTCACTGAACATCATCAGGCCGATAGCATCATGTGGCCGGCCGGCGGCAAACTCGGCCAGTGCTGCGCGGGCAATCTTGCGCTTCTTGGGCTCGGCATATTTATCGGTCATCGGGGTCTTCGCCCCCTTCTCGCGTAGCGCGTCATCCATGCTAGCGCTGCGGTCTAGCAGCACGAGGATTTCGGCACCGCTGCCGGTTTTTTCGATGGTGGTGGCGGGCGAGGCGATACCGGCCAGACCCAGCACCGTGGACGCAATGGCCAGCATGCCGAGCGCGATTTCGAGTCGGGCGCGCCACACTCCCAGCGGGTCGGGCGGCAACCAGGCGGTCCATCCGAACACGAGTTCGTCAGCGCGCCGCCGGCGCAGTGGCAAGGCGACCAGCACCAGTGCCAGCAAGCACCACGGTCGCGCGAACATCAGCTCAGGTAGCGCCCAGCCGGTCATGCTGCGTGACGCTGCTCAAGCCGCCGCAAGCGTCGCGCCAGCACCTTGACGGCCATTGCGTCGGGTGCCGGCTGGCTACCAAAAAACACCGCCTGCGATTCGGCAAGAAAGTCGGCCAGCGCTTTTTTTTCGGACAGCAGATACGGCGATCTTGCCAGCAGGCGGCCTAGGGTCGCTGGCCGCACGACCTCACCGGCCGCGTCGTTGAGCGCATGGTGAAGCCGCCTTTGCGCAGCCAGCGGATCGACTGCGTCAGGTCGTGTACTGAGGGCATGCAGGTCGCGTACCGCGCGTGCGAACGGCAGATGCCGGCCGCGCCGCAAGTACCGCCAGCCGCTAATGCTGCTCCATGCCAGCAGCGTCGTCAGCAAGGCCATTGCGGCGAGCCGAATGCGCAGTGCGAGCGGTGCGAGCGCGACCAGTTCCGGGCCGTCATCCGGTTGCAACGGCGGCAGCGCCACGGCATCGAACGGTTGCGGTGGCGTGAACGGCGCGATCGAAAACGGCAGACGGGCCACGGACAGTGTGCCGGTGCCGGCGGCAAGGGTGAGCGCCGGCAGGGCCCAGACTGACAACGCTTGCGGGGTGTTGATGAGTTGGTAGTCCAGTTGCAGCCAGTGCTGGCCGGTGCGGTCGATCCGGACGACCGCGCTGCGTCGCCATAGCGAGTTGCCGATGCGTCCGGTTGGCGGCAATCCGGTCATCATGAACGGCGTCGCCGGCGTGCCCAGCGCGATGCGCTGCTGCAGGATGTCACCGATGACCAGGCCGTAATTGCGCGACAGTTCGACGCGTACGAGTGCAACAGTCGCTGCGGCGTGGCAGCTCGCCGACAGGAGCAGCGCCATCAGCATCGTCAACAGCGGGCGGCTCATCGTTGGCCTTCCAGGAAGTACTGCGACAGCTGTGCCGGATCGTAGCGACCGGTCAAGTAAAGCGGGCGTATCTGGCGTGCGCCAAACAGGGCGTCGAGTTGGCGACGGCGTTCAGCCAGATGTTCCTGCCACTGCCGGCGCAACCGCGGCGTGAGCCACAGCGAACGCAACGTGCCGCTTTCGGCATCACGCAAGCGGACAAAATTGTCTGCTGCAGGCGGCTGCAATTCTTGCTCGTTCCACAGCACCACGGGCACCACCCAGGCTCGTGCCAGCAGCTCGAGTGACGCTGCCAGCTGTTCCATCGACCAGTGAAAATCGGATACCAGGAACACCATTGCCTCGCGTCCGGCCAGTGGCTGCAGCGTCGTCTGCACACCGCATCCCGAGGTGCAGGCGGGGACGGCAGTACGAAGTTGTGCCGCCATTGCCTGGCCGATCACGCGACTGTGGCGGGGCGGCCAGAACAGGTCGTCCCGGACGGCACCATCAAAAGCCAGCAGCCCTGCCGAGTCGCCGGTTCGGTAGGCACTGTCACCCATCGAGGCGACGAAATCGGCCGCGACATCAAGCTTGCGCGGCACGCCGCACGCCATTGATGCCGATACGTCGACGACTGCCAGCAGCGTTACCGCCGCGCGTTGCCGGTAAGTGCGCACCAGCCATTCACTTGGGCTGGCACGCAGCGAAGCGCGCAAATCCAGTCGGCGCGGATCGGGATGGTCGAACAGCCGCGCATGGGCCAGGAATTCATTGCCCGCCCCGCCGGTGCGACCAGCGTGGGCACCCGGACGGCGTCCACCGGCGCGACCATCGATCCGGTAATGGAACGTCGTGTCGTTGATTTCAAGTGGTGCCGAAAAGTACGCGTCCGTCTTCACGGTGCAGCAATCCGTGCCGTCAATTGCGCGACGAAGGCATCGGCAATCGCGGCATGCTGCATCTCGTAGACCGGCGTAAAAAATAGTCGGTGGCCCAGCGCGGCAGGCAAGACCGCCGCGATATCCTCGGGGATCAGGTAGGTGCGCTCATCAAGCCAGGCCAGCACCCGTGCCGCCCGCATCAGGCTGCTGATGCCGCGCGGACTGGCACCGGCCAGCACCAGTCTTTGCATGTCGACGCCATCGATGGCGATGCCGAACTGCTGCGGCGCATGGGTCGCCTGCCAGAGATCGAGCACGTAATCCTGCAGCGCCGCGCTGGCCGTGACACCCATCTGGATGGCAGCGGCGATCTGGTTGAGTTCCTGCCACGGCAGTATCGCCGGGGTGACCTGCTCCAGCAGCAGGTCGGCGTCGTGGTAGACCGGGTCCAGCGCCAGTGCACGGCGCACTTCACGGTCCACTGGCGTGACCATGCGTAGCTCGAACATGAAGCGGTCGCGCGCCGCCGAGGCCAGTTCGAAGGTTTCTTCGCGCTCGATACGGTTGCGGTCGGCGAACACGGTCATGTGCGGAAAGCGGTATTCGCGGTTGAAGGCCGACACCGAGCGTTCCGCCATCGCCCGCAGCAGCAGCGATTGTACTTGCGGGCGGGCCCGGTTGATCTCGTTAAAAAAGAACGTCGCCAGCGCTTCGCCATGTCGCAGCAGCGGTCCCGGCTCGATGCGCGGCTTGCCATCTGCATCTACAAAGGTGTGATAAATCAGGTCGCCCGGCATCAGGTCGA
>CANFED010000419.1 GCA_947445995.1 Oxalobacteraceae bacterium
AATTCGTAGGCTAGTAAGGCGAAAGCATACCCATTAAGTGGATCGAGTTCAGCCGCATGGTGGAAGCACTGTCTCGCAGCCATGTCCGAACCAGCTGCGGCGTACACAGCCCCAGGGAAAGGAAAGACGTAGCACGTGATTCTGGATCGTTGAGATCCCCATAGTCATCAAATTGCAGCTCCGAATTCGGAGATGGCGGACGATTGCCGGCCAGCCTGTTGCGTACTGCCTCGGCCGTGTGGACGGCTTGCGCGGCGTAGGATTGCTGGTTGCCGCTGGCAGAAGGTAGTAGCGAGGCTGGTTGCTGCCTGGCATCGCTGTCAGTGGAGCTTGTGCCGGATGAGGATGACTTGCGAGTCAGTGTGGTATTCGAGGTGCGCATGAGGATGGATCAAGACCTGTAAAAAAGCCCGATAGCCGGGCCGGAATGGGCTCCGCTCTGCAATCCGTTCCCGGAGTCAGAGTAATTTTCGCGATACCCCTGCGAAAAAAAACTCTGACCCCGGAAACTGGCGTTTGCTGCTTGCTACCTCAACAAGCAACGGCAACGGCAACGGCAACGGCAACGGCAACGGCAGCCGCCCCCACCTTTACCGCTCGCAACAAACCCCACTGGCAGCATGCAATCGGCGAGATTGCCATGTTCACGCTCAGACTGATGCCTGGTCGCAAATCATGATGATCTGGTTCTGCAGGTTACCCGCCAACGACATCATTGCAAGGGGTACTTTTTTCGGGCATCCGGACTTGAGTGTGTTTTTGGCTAACAAGCATGACCACGCTTATCAGGCATAAAGCCGGACTTTGATGTTGCGTCAGTTGCTCTGTTCGACTACCGTTAAACCGGATTCAATTGTGGGATAAAGAGCTTGAAACCTTCAGATGCATTGCACTTGAACCGAGCCGCTATCCGTAGCGTGGTCGAGTCTCATCGTGCCCGCAATGCGCGGGTGTTCGGCTCTGTCCTGCACGGACAGGATACGGATGGCAGCGACTTGGACATCCTCATCGACCCAACCTCAGAAACGACGCTCATGGATGTCGCTGCCATCCAAGTCGAACTGGAGCGTCTACTCGGTGTGACTGTTGATGTGTTAACGCCGATGGCTTTACCTGATGCATTTCGCAGTCGGGTTCTTTCTGAGGCGATGCCAGTATGACCAAGGCATTACGCGTCCCTGATTATTTAGGGCATATGCTGAAGGCTATCGAACGCATCAATCGCTACACGGAAGACATGGATGAAGGCCGTTTTCTGCCTGCGTTGAGCAGTCTCCGGAAAATCCCCGCAAAGCATTACGCTGTTCCCGTGACTGGTTAAACGGCGATGCAGTTTGGATCAAAAAATGCTGACTCTGCTTGCGAGTTCCGGAGCCGGCTGTTCGCGACGGTTGCTGCCGGTGCGCGACGAGCTGCGCTCCGCAATCCGTTCCCGGGGTCAGAGTAATTTTCGCGATACCCCTGCGAAAAAAAACTCTGACCCTGGGAACTCGCGTTTGCTGCTTGCTACCTCAACAAGCAACGGCAACGGCAACGGCAACGGCAACGGCAACGGCAGCCGCCCCCGCCTTTGCCACTCCCAGCAAACCCCACCAGCAACAACCTACCTACTGGCAGCATGCCATTCGACGAGATTGTCACCGCGCCTTTCTTCGAATGTCAGAGCAATCTCAGAGCGACCTCGCCCTCGGCAAGTCCGCCGCACGAACGGCCCGCAGCACCTCGCGAAAAACGTCATCGAACGTTGGCAGTTGGTGCTTTGGATGCGCGAGGGTGGCAGTCCTTTGAAGCGGGCCGGATCAACGACGGAGCTTTGTTCATTTGCCCGGTACGCACAAAGCCGATCATCCATGGCAATTTCGATCATGTCGCGGTGCATTGCGTCGGCACGATAATGTCGTGCCCATCCTGCCGACCGGGAGAAGTTTGGGATCTACGGCGCAATCCGGTTTTACCGACCTTGGCAAGCCAGCGGCGTTGGCTATGGTGATCTGCGCATCCGGTGCAATGCCCTGCGGTTATTGCACCCTACGCGGCTGTGCTGTCGCGTACATAGGGGTAGGATTGTTGCCGGTGGTAATCAGGGCTTTTCGGCGAGTCGGCCGGTAACGTACTTGTGCAATACGCTGGCAATAAGCGTCTGGTAGGGAATGCCTTGCTCAAGTGCCTTGGCCTGAATGTCATTGAGGTCGCCGGATGAGAGGCGGATATTGACACGCCGGTCCTTGATGCCAGTCGCTCGTGCAACGGCCTTGAATCTGGCGAGTTCGCTTTTCGTGGCGATCGATGCCAGTTTGCCTTTTTTATAGGCGTTCAGTATTTCACGTTCGTCATCATTTATCGGCGCCATGGTGACTCTCCTTGATCAAGATAATCGCGGGTTGCCTTGCGACTCGGGATGATTGTTTTCAGAAAAATGAAGGCGTCGTCCTCGACAAACGGCACCAGATAAACATAGTTATCCCAGGCAACGACAAATATTTTTTGCCCCGGATATTTGGTTTGGTTCGGATGAATCAACATGTCTAGCAGCCCTTCCGATTCGATCGCGACAACGACATTCTCGAAGGAGATTCCTCTGTCTACTTGTAAAGAGGCGTTTTTCTCGGAGTTCCAACGGAATGATTTCATACAACGACGCTACTTTTGTGTATGCCGTTTGTCATCGACTATATCGACTTTTATTCACTTCGATCAGAAAGTTTTGCGCCGGATCACATCATTGATCCAGACTAGAGTACGTCATCTCGACGCACTCCATTTTTTCAGATTACTTCACATACGTCCACAACCGCGCCAACTCAGCACTTCCATCGCGCGCCTGCAGCGTCTTCAGAACAGTCGCCGCACGCGCCTTGTTGCCCGACTGTTGCAGCGCGATGCCCAGATGCAGCGTGGCTTCGTCAGGATGTTTCAGTCCACCTTTGGCGATGCCCTGATCAAGCAGGGCGATGGCGCGCGGATAGTCTTTTTGGCCGAGGTAGTTGGTGCCGATGTTGACCAATGCAGTACCGGCGCTGGCTTTCTGTGCAGCGGCTTCGCTACTGGTCAGTATTTTCTGATCCGCGGCGGATTGGCTGCGGGCCTGGGTGCGCAGTCTGGTGTGGCG
>CANFED010000420.1 GCA_947445995.1 Oxalobacteraceae bacterium
GTCGACGACCTCGACACCATCATTGAACGCTGCGTGCAAGCCGACCAGCTCGAACAGGGCGTGGTGCCGATGGACCAGCGCCAGTTTGCACTGGACGAACTGATCGAGGACTTGCTGCTGAACGTCGATGCCAGAGAACGCATCGCGCTGACGATGCCCGATCACTGCCTGATTTTTTCGGACTACCAGTACGTCAAAGTGATCTTGCTGAACCTGCTCAACAACGCGCTGAAATATTCACCGCCAGACAGTCTGGTCACGCTCGATATTGCCCCTTCCGCATCGACAACGGGCACGCCGGTGACGCTGATATGTCGCGTCTCGAACGCCGTTGGCAAAGCCGGCAGGCCGGATCCGGAGCAGGTTTTTGTGCGCTACTATCGCGCCGAGAGCGCACGCCGTCATGTCGGTGCGGGCCTTGGTCTCTGGCTGGCACACACCGTGGCCACGCAGCTGGAATCAACGGTCCGGTATGTTGCCGAACCGGATAGGGTTTGTTTTATTTTTACACTCAAACAGTCATGAGCACCTCTCAAACATTCGAACCGTCGTTGATCCTGGTCGAGGACAACGAAACCCTGCGCGAGGAACTGGCGCTGTATCTGCGCGATGAAGGCTTCGCCGTACGCGGCGTCGATTGTGGCGAAGAACTCGATGCCATCCTGTGCACGCAGGCCACCGACATCCTGATCCTCGATCTGAATTTGCCGGACGAAGACGGCCTCGGCATCACGCGGCGCATCCGCACCAGCATGCCGGATCTGGGTATCGTTATTCTGAGCGCGCGGGTCAGGGGTATCGACCGGCTGGAAGGCTATGCCGCCGGTGCCGACGTCTACCTGACCAAACCGACCCGACCTGAAGAACTGACGGCCGTCGTCCGGAATCTGTTTGGCAGGCTCAAACCCAAGGTGCCGACTGCGCAATGGCAGCTCGATATCGCCGGTGCCGCATTGCACTGCCCTGATGGCAACTTCGTCAAGCTCACCGGCAATGAAACCTTGCTGTTACGCGAAATGGCTCTATCGGGACCGTATGCCAACCACGGCAAATTGTTATCGATGTTTGGCGACGACGACCAATCCGAGAAAATCAACAAGGCGCGCATCGAAGTCCTGATTAGCCGCCTGCGCCAGAAACTGGCACCGCATGTCGGCACCGACACACCAATCACGGCATTGCGCGGTCGTGGCTACCAGCTGGGATTTACGATGACCGTCAGGAATAGCGGGATGGCGGCCTGACCTGACGACAAAAAGGCCAGTGAATCACTTCGCTGGCCTTTCCGTTTCTCTACGCGGGGTTGCCGGGTCATTTTCCCCGGCAACCCCTTGCGGTTCTTACTTCGAAGCCACCGCCGTTGAACCGGCCAGCTTGAAGACCCAGACCGAACCACCCTGTTCGAGGTAGCTAACCTTGGCTGCCACATCGCCGCCCCATAGAGGCACGGCACCACCCCAGCCCGAGACCACCGCGACGTATTGCACGCCGCCATCCATCCAGGTGACCGGCGGTGCCACGACGCCGGAACCGGTCTGGAATTTCCAGAGTTCCTTGCCGGTGCGGGCGTCGAGTGCTTTCAGAAAACCTTCCGGCGTACCGTAAAACACCAGGTCGCCAGCGGTCGTCATCACGCCACCCCACAACGGCGCGACGTTCTTGTTTTCCCAGACGATCTTGCCGGTCTTCGGGTCCATCGCCCGCAAGGCACCGATGTAGTCGTCATTGATGGTCCGGATGGCAAAGCCAGCACCGAGGAAGGCAGCGCCTTTCTTGTAGCCGACCGGCTCATTCCAGATTTCCATTGCCCATTCGTTGGCAGGGACATAGAACAGGTTGGTCTTCGGACTGTAGGCCATCGGCATCTGGTTCTTGCCGCCCAGGAAGGATGGCGCGGCATACACGGTTGCGCCTTTCTTGCCGTCCGCACCTTTGGTCGGATCGCCAGGGCGACCTGCTTCGATGTAGTTCGGACGACCGGTTTTCAGGTCGATGCTGGAGGCCCAGGTAATTTTCTTGACGAACGGGAAGGCATTTTCGAGCTTGCCGCTTTTGGCATCGAGCACGTAGAAAAAACCGTTGCGGTCGGCCTTGCCGCCCATGCGCTTGCCGCCCATGTCGAAGGTGATCAGTTCGTTGACGCCGTCATAGTCCCAGCCATCATGCGGCGTGGTCTGGTAGTGCCACTTGATATCGCCGGTCATCACGTCGAGGGCGACGGTCGATGACGAATACAGGTTGTCGCCCGGACGCAGATGGCTGTTCCAGGGTGACGGGTTGCCGGTACCGAAATACGCCAGCCCGGTGGTGGCGTCATACGTGCCGCCCAGCCAGGTCGCTGCGCCGCCGGTTTTCCAGAGTTCGCCGGGCCAGGTTTTGTTGAGGGTGCCGGAAATGCCGAGTTCGGTTTTCTTGCCGTCCTTGTCGTACTTGTAGCCCATGTGGCCTTCGACGGTCGGACGCATCCAGATCAGTTTTCCGGTCATCGGGTCACGTGCTTCGACCCGGCCTACCACGCCGAATTCGCCTCCGGAGACACCGGTGAGCAACATGCCCTTGGCGATCAGCGGCGCAGCGGTGTTCGAATAGCCGGCGGCGTAATCGTCGATTTTTTCTTTCCAGACGAGGTTGCCGGTGGCCTGATCGAGCGCGACCAGCTGGGCATCGAGGGTACTGAAGATGACGAGATTGCCGAACAGCGCCGCGCCGCGGTTGACAACGTCGCAACACGGCATGATGCCTTCTGGCAGGCGATGTTCGTACTTCCATAATTTTGCGCCGGTCTTCACGTCCAGCGCATACAGGCGCGAGTACGAACCGGTGACGAACATGCGGCCGTCATGGATGACCGGTTGCGATTCCTGACCGCGCTGTTTTTCGCCACCAAATGAAAACGACCAGGCCGGCACCAGGCCGGCGACGGTTTTGGTATTGAGCTGGGTCAGCGTTGAATAGCGCTGGCCCTGTGTGCCCATTCCGTAAGACAGCACGTCATTGCCTGATTTTTCATCATTGGCAATCATCGCGTCGGTCACGTCGACGGCATGCGCCGGCAATGCGCCCGACAGCGCGCTCACAATCAGTGTCCCCAATAA
>CANFED010000421.1 GCA_947445995.1 Oxalobacteraceae bacterium
ATCGTTTTTGTGCGAGGCCAGACAGAAACTGCCGGAATCCGTTTTCAAGACGCTCAACGATGAATTGATCGGGTTGTGGCATGCGCACCGCCAGGACATGCCGAACTGGAAGGGACATCGCGTCTTTGCCGTCGACGGCTCGAAACTCAATATGCCCCGCGGCTTACTGACTTACGGCTACAAATCACCGAGGGATACGAACCGATATTATCCTTGTAGGTTGATGAGTCGCTTATATAACCTGCAGGAACAATTGGTTTACGATTTTGAGCTGGTGTCCCATAACGACGAGCGCCGATGTGTCCCTGAGCACCTGGCAAAACTGGAACGAGGCGATCTGGTCATTTTTGACCGGGGTTACTTCAGTTATCTGATGCTGCTTCAGGTCTTGGCCAGCGGGCAGCACGCCGTATTCCGTCTACAGCATGGAACCATCAATCCGCTAATTAGTGAATTTTTTGCCAGTGATCAAGAGGATGCAATCATTACTTATGTGCCGTCCTCTGCGGTGAAGCACGGCCTGAAGAAACGCGGGCACACTCAAGATTTTCAGCCACTCACCGTCAGATTGGTGAAGTGCAAAATCAAAGACGAAATCGATATGTATGCGACGACCCTGCTGGATCAAACCTTGTATCCGATTGACTGCTTCCGGAATTTGTACCACTGGCGCTGGAGCATTGAGGAGCTTTACAAGATATCAAAACAGTTCATTGACGTGGAAGATTTCCATTCGCAAACGGAGCGTGGTGTTAAGCATGAGCTTTACGGGCACTTCCTGCTAATTAACCTCGCCAGACTATTTGAAACGAATGCCCGCAGCGGCTTGCCCGACCGTGATCAACAGGTGCAATTGGGTTACACGTACCAACAACCAGATACTGGCAGGATGTACAAAAGCAATTTCAAGCACTGTCTGGCCGTGATTGGACCCCATCTCGAAGAATTGATATTCGTTCCCGGGCAGATTCTCGCGGGGTGGCTGCACAAGGCATTGGTGGCGGTGGCCAGACTCAGGCAACGCAGCCGGGCAGGTCGCAGCTACCAGCGGCATTCGTTCAAGCCACGCACTCGATGGAACTCATTTGATGCCGCTTCCGGACCTTAACTGAATGCTATTTTCCGGTTCCCTATTAACGGTATGCTAGTGGGCGCTGTGCACTTGAAACCGTATCTGCTACATCCGGATCATCGCACCTAAAAATCGACCAGGATAAACTGGCTGACAAACCATTTTTGGCGACAACTAGGTTGACATCGAGCGGTACATCCTCCCCAGCCTAGCGCAAGGCTATCACCGCGTCTAACTCGACGGAGGCATTCTTTGGCAACTGATACACGCCGACAGACGTTCGTGTGTGCGGGCTACTTTGGCCCAATACAGTCGCCATCAGGTAAGACGCTGCATCGGCCACTTCGCTTTGCTGCGTAAAGTCTGCTGAGCATTGCGTGTACACATTGAGCTTCAAAACACGTCCAATACGCTCCAGGCCACAGTGCTGCTCCAATATCGCCAAGACGCGCAGGGCGCACACTTCGGCACCGACCTGCGCTTGCGCAAGGCTTACTGTTTCGCCTACTCGTCCAGTCATCACAACGGTGTTGCCTATCCGCGGAATTTGGCCACTGACGTAGACTAAACCCTGGTGCTCGATGGCCGATACGTAATTGCCACCTACGACCAAGTTTGCGCGAAAGTCCATTTTATGTTTTTCGGCAAGTTGTATGGCTATGTCTAGGCGCGAAGGTGTCATGATGTGTGTCCGTTCGATGGCTCGGTGATGCGTTGTCGTGCATGGTCTGCCTTGCCCCGCACAAGACGCTCAGTTTAAATTAGGACACAGTCTCGACAATAATAATGCCAAGCACAACAAATTGACGAATTGCAAGATTGCAGTGAGCTTGCCCTCACGGCTCCACAAGCACTGACACTTCTCCAGCGAAGCGAACGTGTGGAGATCGTTACGATTAACGATTTCCACTGTTACCCCCAAGTAAAGTGGACCCACCATTTGAGACAGCGGTTTAAGCTATGTTCCTCTCAAAAACGTAGTGGCGAATGGCGGAAATAAAGAAGCGGAAAGTGCATAGCGCGGAGTTCAAAGGCAAAGTTGGCCTTGAAGCAGTGCGTGGAGTCAAAACGGTGAACGAGATTTCTCAGCAGCATGGCGTTCATCCTGTGATGGTGGCGCAATGGAAAAAAGAGATTACCTCCCGTGCTGGCACCTTGTTCGAAGGGAAGCGAGGTCAGATAGCAGAAGAGACGCATGAGGGTGACGACCGGTTGTACGGTGAGATCGGGCACCTCAAGATGGAATTGGATTGGCTTAAAAAAAAGTCATGCCTGTGAGCGGAGCCGTGCGACTGGGCTGGATCGAAGCCGTCGGCGAACTATCGCTGGTGCTCCAGTGCGAGCTGGCCGGTGTCTCGAGGGCGACGGTGTATCGCCCACGTGATGTGGCTCTTCCTGACGACGATGAGATGGCCTTGTGCGCGCTGATCGACGAAGAATTCACGCGTCACCCGTTCTACGGCAGCAGACGGATGGTGGTGATTCTGAAGCGGCAAGGATGGCTGGTCAATCGCAAGCATGTGCAGCGATTGATGCGCATCCTGGGGCTGGCGGGGATGGCTCCGGGACCGGGCACAGCAGTTCAGCATCCAGGCCACAAGGTGTATCCATACTTACTGCGTGGCGTCGCTATCGTGCGCCCAAACCACGTATGGAGTACCGATATCACGTATGTCAGGCTGGCGCGCGGCTTTGCGTATCTAGTTGCGATCATCGACTGGTATTCGCGGCGCGTGCTGAGCTGGCGCATCAGTAACAGCATGGACGCATCGTTTTGCGTGGACTGTCTGGAAGAGGCATTGATTGATCACGGCAAGCCCGACATCTTCAACACCGACCAGGGTAGTCAGTTCACCAGCATGGCGTTCACCGGGGTCTTGAAACGTGCAGGGGTTGCCATCAGCATGGATGGGCGCGGCCGTGCATTGGACAACATCTTCGTTGAGCGACTATGGCGCAACGTCAAGTACGAGGATGTGTACTTGAATGGCTACGCCACGATGGGTGAC
>CANFED010000422.1 GCA_947445995.1 Oxalobacteraceae bacterium
ATGGCCTCCTTTTGCAGTTGGCGAATGAGCGGGTAGATCATTTCATTTCGCGGGCAAAGAAGGCCGAAGCTTTTTTTAAGATGGTTACGTCCTGGCGAAGTTGCTGATTTTCCAGCTCTAGTTGCCGGATCCTCTGTTGCTCGACAGTGAGCGGTTTGCCGATGCCCGACTGGCCACTGCGTTCAGCACCGTACTGGGCCAGCCAACGGCGGATCGCAGTCGTACCAATACTCATGCTTTCGCTGACGTTTTTGACGCTCTGACCTTGCTCGTTGATCATTCGAACTACTTCCAGCTTCAGGCTGGGATCGAATGTTTTCCGTTTTCTTGTTGCCATGTATTGCTCCTCAGGTGGTGTATTTTCCACCTATTGAGGTGTCCGGGTAAATTAGACCACAGCACTGTTTCACGACCATTTTGAAGGCCAATCAGGTTTCTACGTGTATGAGGAAACACCTCGTGGTGGGAAAAAATCGGGGTCGGTGGAGCGCGGTTTCGAAGGGATGACTGATGCGGTTTTGAAAGTGTTTGGTATCTAAGTTTGTGGCGTCTAACGGGTACGCAAGCTAAGCCAATCGCGGCCGTACGCAGCCGTTCCAATGCCGCAACGGGCCGAGCGGCACCCGGCGCGACCGGGTTGAGCTGGCCAGGATGCTCGATCATCTGCGCGCCGGCGACGTGGTGACCGTCACCAGGCTGGACTTGAGCAATTATTCCTCTTTGAGCCAAGTGGCGTGTTGGGAGTCTTCAATGGCATAGACGCCGCGCGAACTTTTCCACACCAAGGACTTGGTGCGCAATGCTTCGAGCGCATACTGGATGGAAGAATCCTCGATCGTTACCGCTGCGTTTGTTAATCTTGCGCATGCGTCCTTGTACATCTCGTAAGTATTCGTTCGGAACGGTGCGAAATCATGACCTGTGGCCGCCATCACAGTCAGCACGGCTGCCTGCAGCGGGGGGAGTCCATTCACTTCGCGCATGAAACCTTGTTTTGCGTCCGCCATGATCTTGTTAAGCACTTCCTGGAACACGGTATCGACATTCTCCGCCGTTACGTCAAAACGAAACGCCAAATCATCCAGCGCCTTTCGCAGGGATTCTGGCTTGTGGCCAGCGGCGATGAAGGCGGTGTGCAGTACATCCAAGGATGGTTTTACCTCACCGTCATATTGCTCAATTTCCCATGCAAGGTAGTCGTCGCCCAGGGGCTCCAGATCGAGCAACACGGCGCTAAGAAATGCCTGGTCTTTTCCTTGTACGAGCAAACTCAGTTTGTCCCTGTTGGATCCTGTCGCAATGAGCCGGAATCCATAATGATTTGATCCATTGAGTTGGTCGCGCGCGGCCTTGAGAGCGAACAGTGCGGAGGCGCCGGCATCCGTGGTGATCGCGTGTTGTGCCTCGTCGATGACCAGCACAATCATCGCCTTGGTCGCATCCGATAGTTCAGCTAGCGCCTTGGCAATGGTCTTGCCAGATCCGATGCCAACTTTCCCTATGTCGAGCTGAATCCCAGCGACGTTGACTTTGTCTAGGCCACCGCGACGAGCCCATTGCAACAGGGTTCCTTCCCTTTTTTGCAGATGATCGCGGACCGCTTCCGAAATCAAATCGCCGGGGTCGCGGCTACGATCGCTCCAGAGATCGACGTAGATGACCTCTGCGCCCTGACTTTTCAAAAAAGGAATGATGTCTTCGTTGATCAGCGTGCTTTTCCCAGTACGACGCGGCGCCGAAATAAAGACGCCCGACGCCCCCTTGGGTGACAGCGTGCGTTTTGCAATGTTTTCCGCCAGGATAGTGCGATGAAAGATGGGCGTGCTGCTCATGATGGCTTTCAAAACGTGTCTGAACAGTCTAAATTATAGTCAATTATAGTCAATTATAGTTTTCTACAGTTCTCTACAGTTTAGGTAGGTAGCTGGTACTGGAGGCAGCTCACGAAGCGGAAAAATCGCTAAGATTTTCCGAGCGGCGACGCCGGCGATCATTTGACGACGGTAAGCACCGTCGCCCGAGAAATTTTGTACAGTCGTGCCAGGGCGCTGACGCTTGTCTTCTGCTGGTAGGCAGCTATCATTGCTTTGCGCTGCCATGATCCGCTCCGCTTATGTGTTGGAAAATGTAGTCAATATAAATCAACATGTGATTATATTTAAAGGCTAATTTATCAACAGCATAGTTGGATTGCTTTCAATGGTGTTGGAAAACGGCCGTTTTTTAACATCCGGCATCTAGGCCAGATCCACCGGGGCGCGCACCACGACGATGGCCAGCTCGGGCAGCATCAACTGCACGCCGACGACACGCTCGACTCCTGGGGCCGTTACAACTATCGGCAGCACTACATTATTCTGCGATTTTGAAATAGCCTCCTATGCGCTTGACATAGGCCAACAAGTCCACAAAAAACGGATGGCAACAGAGCGTGGAAGAGTCGCCGACCAGCAACAGCTTGCGCCGTGCGCGGGTCATGCCCACGTTCATGCGGCGGATGTCGGAGAGGAAGCCGATCTCGCCCTGAGTGTTGCTGCGCGTCAATGAAATGGCAATGATGTCGCGCTCCTGGCCCTGAAACGAATCGACGGTGCCCACGCTGAGCCTGCGTTGCAGCAGCAAATCATTCAGCGCGGCGCTGTCTTCGATAGCGTCCTTCAAGTAGTTGATTTGGGCGCGGTACGGTGCAATCACGCCGATGGTGAGCGGGGCCTGTTGGGGTTCAGTTGAGTCGTAGGGTCCAAGCAGTTGCGTAAGGCGCTGCAGCAGCAAGTGGGCTTCTTTGGGATTAGCCGTTGAACGGCTTTCGGGAATAGCTACCTCCAGAAAGCCACAACCGGCCGTGTCGATGAATTCCATAGGCAGGTCGGGTGCAAAACGCGGGTCGTAAGCCTCTAAGCCTGCATGGCGCACGCTAAGGTGCGGCACTAGTTGGCTACCGTAGAACTTCTCTGAGCAAAAGCCCATGATGTGCTCGTGCATGCGGTATTGCACGGTGAGCATGCGGGCCGTCTGCGGCTGTCGCTGGATGCACTTTTCAAACAGGGTTTCGCGCAAGCCTTCGCG
>CANFED010000423.1 GCA_947445995.1 Oxalobacteraceae bacterium
TCCTGGACCTTGGTGATGTTGATGTTGATCGCGCGCTGGCCATTGACGCGCGAGATCGAGGTCACTTCGCGCTCGCCATCGACGATATCGGCGACCTGATCCAGAAACACCGGACCGCTGGCGCGCCGCGCCACGACGATCTTGCCGAACGCGCGCGGGTCCTTGATTTTGCCTTCCACCCGCACCAGTTGCTCCGACGGTCCCTGGCTGATGACCCCGGCCGGCATGTCCTGGTTGGTGATCTGGACCGCGCGCAGGACTTCGTCAATGCCGATGTTTTGTGCGGTCATGCGCGCCGGATCGACATTGATCAGGATTTGCCGGCTGGTGTTGCCGCCGGTGGTGACCTGGCCGACACCGGCGACATTTTGCAGGCGCTTGACGACCACCTGTTCGGACAGCGTCGACAAGGCGCGCATGTCTCCGCTGGCCGAGGTCAGCGTCAGTGTCGCGACCGGCTGGGCGTTTTCTTCCTGACGGGCGACGAAGGGTTCCTTGGCGTCTTTCGGGAAGGCCGCGCGCACCGTGGCGATCTTGTCGCGCACTTCCTGGATGCCGTGATCCATGTTGGCCGACAGGTCAAATTCGACGAAGGTCAGCGAGCGTCCTTCAAACGAACTGGAGACAATTTTCTTGACGCCGCGCACCGTATTGACGACGTTCTCGATCGGCTTGGTGAGGTCGTTCTCGACCGCTTCCGGCGACGCGCCCGGATACAGCACCTGAATGAACACGAACGGAAACTGCACGTCCGGCATCTTCTCGACGCCGAGGCTGCGGTAAGACGCCAGCCCCAGCACCATCAACGCCACCATCACCATCGTCGCAAAGACCGGGTTGCGGATACTGACCTTGGTAATCCACATGATCAGCCTTTCGGAGTCGGCAACTTGACCAGCGATCCGGCCTTGATACCGTCGAGCCGGACGGCCAGCACCTGCATGCCGGGCACCAGGCCCTCAGTGATTTCGACCATGCCTTCGGCGTCATTGCGCAGCCCGGTTTTGACGACCTGCTCGACGATCTTGCCGCTGTTGATGCGTAATACCGTGCTGACGCCCTCGCTGCTGCGCAACGCGGCCACCGGCACCACCGGCACCTGCGCGGCAGTGCGCAGCGTGATGCCGCCGGTGGCGTACATGCCGGACTTCAGCGCGCCATCGGCATTGATCACGGCGACATAGACGATGAGGGCGCGCGAACCGGTTTCGGCGGCGGGATTGATGCGCACGACTTCACCGGTGAACACGCGCTGCTCGAAGCCGTCGACGTTAAAGCGCACGCCCTGCCCGATCTGCACGCGCGGAATGTCGCTGGCCGGCACCAGTGCTTCGAGAATCAGCCGCGACAGATCAACCACGGCAAACAGCGCCATGTCGGGCGCGGCTTTTTCGCCGACCTGCACGTAACGCTTGCTGATGATGCCGTCGATGGGCGAACGCACCTGCGCATCGTCGAGTGCGCGACGGGCGATGTCGAGCTGGGCGCTGGCCGATTTGACGGCGGCGGTGGCGAGGTCGACACCGTTTTGCGAGGTGTCCAATGCGTTCTGGGAAATGAATTTTTGCTTCAGCAGTTCATTGCTGTTTTCGCGGTTTTTGCTGGCCAGCGCGAGGCGGGCGCGGGCATCGTCGAGCGTGCCCTCCTGCGCGCCGACACGGGCTTGCAGATCGGCCGTATCAATCCTCACCACGATATCGCCACGGCGTACCCGGATGCCTTCGGCGATCGGCGTGTCGCGCACTTCGCCGGCGACCTTGGACTTGACCAGAGCCTGCTGCTGCGCGGTCAGTGCGCCGGAGACCGGCAAGTGCACGCGCAGGTCGCGCGCGACGACCGCGAAGACATCGGCGGTGGCCAGTTCCATCACGGACGGTGCAGCGACCTTTTCAGGTGTAACCGGCTTGGCAGGACGCATCGACATGACACCGCCAGCGACGGCAATCACGACAATCACGGCAACGGGAATCATCCAGCGTTTGGATGGCGGGAGTGGCTGGTCATTGTTCATTTTTATTGTGGCCGGTCAGAGATGGATTGGCGTGACGGTGGCGCGCGCGCGCGCGGTCACAACAACGTGCCCACCCTACCGGAACATGCCATCCATTCGTAGGGTGGGCACGGTTTCATCGTGCCCACGCGCGCGCGCCAAAGGATTACAACACGAACATGAAATCTTTCACAAGTGCTCCCGGCAAGCGCGCACTGCCATTGGCCCGCTCGCCCCACGAATCACTGTCGATCAACAGCTCGCGTTCGGTGGTCAGCGCCAGCAATTTATCGCCCAGCAGACGGAACACTGACTCGTCAAAGCGCATCACATTGAGCGGTGCCTTGATCTCGCCCTCCTCGACCCAGAAGGTGGCGAAGCGTGTCATGCCGGTGATGCGGCAACTGGCCCGATCCGAAAAATTCAGATACCAGAGATTGCTGACAAAAATCCCGGTGCCCAGTTCGGCCAGTGCCTTCGCCATCGGCAACGTGCCACCGGCAAGATCCATCGACACCATCGCTTCGCTGCTGCCGGCACCGTTGTTGACGAGTCCGTATTCCATCGCCGTGCGCGGCGAGATCATGCTGCCGGTCAGCACGCCCTGCTCGATCAGCGCAATGCGGGGCGGCTTGATGAAACCATCGGCACCGAAACCCGGCGCGACGCCACCCAGCGTGTCTTCGCACAGCGTGATCGCCGGATTGAGGCGCACGCCGTCATCGCGCATGCGCCGCAGCGAACTCTGGTGCGTGCGCAGCGACTTCTCCGACAGGCCATCCCAGTTGAACATGCCGATGATTTCCTGCAGCGCCGTCGGGGTCAGGAACGCACGGTACGCGCCCGGCCTGACCGTCACCGGCGGGCGTTGCAGCAGCGCCAGTTGCGCCGTCGCGTCCTGCATTCTTGCGGCGAATTCAAGACCGCTCCAGTCACTGCCGGCATACGCACACTTGACCGCCTTGTCGCGACTTTGATAGAGGCTCCAGCCGAGGTTGAAGGTAGCGCTCTGATGCCAGTTGCGCTGTCCGGCGGCGTTCGCGAAACCGCGCATCATCGGCCCCATCGCCAGAA
>CANFED010000424.1 GCA_947445995.1 Oxalobacteraceae bacterium
AGCTGAAACTTTTGCTCGGCGCTCAGCAAGGTCATTTCGCCATACTCGACGGAATGGGCGCTATCGGTCAGGTAGGTTTCCCATACCTGAGGGTCACCCGCGACGGCAGCCAGGCACAAACCGCGCGTGACCGCACCACTGCAATCGGCCGTGGCACCAGTTGCACCCTGTATCCGGCCTGTCGCACTGTGGATATCCGTACGCGCATCGCGCAACGCCGATTCAGCGGCAAAAAATGCAATATTGCGATCCCGGCTATTGCGTGCCATCCGCTCGTCGGTCTTGTTGACCAGCGCGGCACTCAGTCCGAGCAGCGTCAGAATGATCAGAAACAGCATGCCGATCAGCAGCGTCGATCCTTGTTCGCGCCGTGCGACCCGCCATGCCTTGGAGGAAGTGATCATGATTAATCCAGTCGATTGCGCAACGCCACCGAAAACGTCACGCGTTTTCGTAGCCGACCATCATTGTCCGGTCTGAACACACTGCCGGCATCCGTATTCGGTGCCACGTTGCCGGGTGCATATTGCGTCCCGAAATGGTTGAAGACCGGTGCCGTAGCAGGTTTGACGTTATCAATCGTATTGCTACGCAAGACCGCAGAGACCAGCACGCTGACCGCTTTGCTGATATCGGCAACGCCTGCAGGCTGATAACTGAAACGTGTACCGCCGCCATCGACATCAACCACAAACAGCATTTGCAGACTATCGACACCGCTCACTAACGGCGCAGAGATCAATCCGATCGTGCAATACAACGCTGGCTCCAGCGACACCGGATCAGTCTGCACCGAATAGGTTTGCGCGACGACCGTGTCGCGCCCGATGGTATTGCCGAGGCAATCGCGGATACTGCCGTCGATCGCTCCGGAGGTATCCGATGCGCCATAGAACTGCAAGGTCAGGGCATCACTGGCGTGCAAGCCGACATCGTTCTGCGCATCGATAAACAACTTGCTTCCGTTAGGGCCGGTCGGAAATGTCGTGGTGGCATCGACGTCCCGGTAACCGGACAAGCGCAGGTCGTGGGTCATCACCCGCATCAGGTAACGCGCATCTTCCTGCACCCGCGAGAGTGCGCCCTGGGTCGAATACGCGCTTTTCTGCGTCAGGTACAAGCCGGTCACGGCCAGAATAACGATCAGCGAAATGACGATCGAGATCATCACTTCGATCAGACCGAAACCGGCAGCGTGTCGCTGCATCATCGGCGCGCTCATGGCTGCAAGCTCGTCACGAACTGACCAATCGCACCGACGCGATCGTCTTTCCACCAGAGTTTGATCACGTAGGGCGCGCCGGCGAGGTTGTCACAATTGGGCGCAGCCAGCGTGCCGTCGCCGGGAGTCGAATCAACACAAATGACCCCGCCGGCATTCGCGCCCAATAAGTCAGCGACATTCTGATTCCACATGAACAACGCCGTCTGGGCCATCTCCTGACCGCTGCAACCGGCCACTGTCATACAGGCAGGAATGGCCGCTGCCGCAGGCAAGTTGTAATAGCCGGCGTCAAGGCCAAGCCGGTTCGACAGCACATGGTCGGCCAGCGAAGCCGCTTCGGCGGTGGCAATCGTGCGCAACGTGGCACTTTGCGAGAAGCGCAGCATCTGCAGTTGCAAGCCGGCCAGTGCAAGCAGTCCGAACGCCAGCACGACAATGGCGATCAGCACTTCGATCAGCGTGAAGCCGTGCGGGCGACGCGGTTGCAAACGGAACAGGGCCAAGGAGCGCGGCATCATCGCGGGCCCCTCAGGGGCAAACCGTCGTGGTAAGCGACGAACGTCCGGTCAATTCGACCGACACCAGACGCCCGACGTTGCCGGTGCGCGCATCACATAACTTGAAATTGGCCAGTGCGTTGGCCTGACCGGATGAATTGAACTCAATCCAGCCAGAGGCAGGGCCTGTGACGATCGTCCCCGGCGCTGACGGTGCGCCGGAAAAGACCAGCTTTTCAGCGGAGCTACGCGTCCTGTTACGGTCAGCATCCGCGAAGACCAGCTTGTTGGTGGTCCAGTCGGTCCCGCAAACGCTGTCGCCGGAGCTGGCACACAGCAATACGCTGGCATTGATGCGCGACGCCTCGCTGCGCGCTGTCTGTAACGCCAGCGAGAATTTTCGGGCTTCAGCGGTGATGCGTGCATCCAGCACGAAAGACTGAAAAGAGGGCGCCGCCAGACCGAGCAGGATGGCGACGATCGCCATCGCAACGAGTAATTCCACCAGGGTGAAGGCAGCGGACGAGGGATGCGTTGTCGGGGCGATGGTCATAGCATGTAAAAAATTATTCGTTAGAAAGATTTCTTACATGCAGCTTATTACGCGCCCTCAACCACTGTAAATACCTTTAGTCAAATTAAAGTGACCATTTATCACAATGTGCGTGATGTGTTTCAGGTCGCTGAAGTGATGCCCTTGCTGACACTTTCGCCGTCCGTCGGCTTGAGCGTCCAGAACGACAACGACGACAGCACCGTCATCGCGCCCAGTGTCAGGAAGGCATAGTGCAATGCACCGGTCAATGCCAATCGATTCGACTCCGGCAACCCGCCGAGATACCAACCGGTGACCAGAGAACCGCAGGCCAGTCCGAAGCTCATCGACATTTGCTGCAGCGAACTGGCCAGCGTGCTGGCCATGCTGGTGTCGGCATGGCTGATATCGGCGTAGGCCATCGAGTTCATGCTGGAAAATTGCAGCGAATTGAACAAGCCCTGCGTCAACCCGAGCAACACGATCAACGCCAACGGTGTCGATGCCGAGACCGTTGCGAACAGGCTGATCGTCATGCCGATCAGCAAGGTATTGATGATCAGCACCTGCCGATAACCGAAACGCTTCAGCAAGCGCGCGGCCATCAGTTTCATGCCCATCGCCCCGGCTGCGGCCGGCATCATCAGCAGGCCGGATTGCCAGGCCGGCAGGCCCAGTCCAAGCTGGTACAGCAAAGGCAGCAGGAACGGCAAGCCGCCCAACCCCAATCGGGTCACAAAGCCACCCACCACCGACACGCGGAAAGTACGCACCCGGAACAG
>CANFED010000425.1 GCA_947445995.1 Oxalobacteraceae bacterium
CTGACGGATACAACGAATGGTGCGCGGAACCGGCCATCAGGTTTGCGCCTCTTTCCAGGCATCGAGGATCTCGCTGCCGGTGGCGGCCCAGACACCCTCGTGCTGCATGATGTGCGCGAGCGCTTCTTCGAGTGCCTTGATCCGGTAGGGCTGACCGATAACCCACGGATGCAGCGAAATCGCCATCACCCGACCGCCCTGCGTGGCCGATTCGTTGTAGAGGTAATCGAACTGGTCGCACAGCTGGTCACGGAAATCATCTTCGCTGTGGTGGTTCTGGACCAGGATCGTGTGGTCGTCCATGTCGATCGGATGCGGCATCGCATGCAGCGCGCCGGTGGCGGTGTGCAGCGGGTACGGCATGTCGTCATTGACCCAGTCGCAGACGTAATCCATGCCGGCGGCACCGAGCAGGTCGAGCGTCGCGGCGGACTCCGATTTGGCCGGCGACAGCCAGCCGCGCACGGCCTGGCCGGAGGCCTCGCGCAACAGCGCGAGCGTGCTGTCGATCAGTTTTTTTTCATCGTCGATGGCCAGTCCGGCATGGTGCAGATGGTCCATGTCCTGGCCGTTGGCGATGATCTCCCAGCCGCGCTGCGTACAGGCACGGAGCAGCGCCGGATAGCGCGCAGCGACGGCGGCATTGACCGCCACCGAGGCACGGATGCCGTGCTTGTCCAGCGCCTGCATGACCCGGAAAATTCCGACCCGGTTGCCGTAATCGCGCAACGTGTAATGACGCAGGTCCGGGTAGGCGGTCATCATCGCGCCGGGTGGTTTGAACGGAACGCTCTTCATGTCGAGCGGAAACCACTCCAGCGCCGGGATGACCCAGAGCGCGACACGCGCGCCGTTGGGCCACACGACCGGCTTGCGGGTCGGCAATGTCGACCAGTCATAGCGGGTGTGGTCCATGCCGTAATGGCGTTGCGGGTACTCCAGGTAGGTGTCTGGCAAACTCATCAGATTCTCGATTCCTGTCAGGTGTGAAGGGGACGACGCGGCGGCCGGTCAGAATGCATGACGCACGCCGAACGACAAGGCCTTCGGGCTGGCACCACGTTCGCCGGCAAAATTCTGCGCCGCCGTGCCGGCCCACAAAACCGCTGCCGAGCGGGAGTTATTCGTGATCTGGCCGTAGCTGGTGTAGAGCACGGTACGCTTCGACAGCGGATGCTCGAGGGTCATGCCCAGCGTGGTGCCGTAGCCGCGCTCGCCGTTGTAATCAAAGCGGGTCCGGAACGCCTGCGCGATCAGTGTGTTAGCGCCGAGCGGGATGCGCGTACCGAGCCAGTAGGTCGCTGTGCTGGCCACGGTGGTTGGCAGCACGACCTTGTTGGCTTCCGACGGATTGAAACGGTAGTAGCCGGTGAACACGCGGGCCACGCCAAAATCATAGGCACCGCCGACCATCTCTTCCTGCTGCCAGTCGGCAGAGGCACCGAGCGGAATGTCGCGGGCATATTGCCGGAACCGGGTCACGCTGGCCGTTGCCATCCACGGGCCGGCGGCGTAGGTCGCACTGCCGCCTAACAGCCGGCCGGTACCTCTGGCATTTTCGTCACCGGCAGCGACCATGGCGCGCAGGACGAACCCGCCGGTGTTCCAGGTGCCCATCACCGAATTGTTGACCCGCCCGGTTGCCTGATGGCCACCGTCGCCGGCGACGCCGAGCGGACTTTGATAGAAACCGTTGCCGGCGACCTGGGTATTGCCCCAGTAAGTTTGTCCGCCCGGATCGGCCGTCACCAGCGCGATATTCATCGGCGAATACTGACGACCGGCAGTCACCGCCCAGCCGCTTGTCGATGACACGCCCATCCATGCCTGCCGCCCGAACAGCAGACCGCCCTGTTGCAAGCCACCGGTATCCGACGAGAAGCCGTTTTCCAGCAGAAAGTTGGCGCGCAGACCACCACCAAGATCTTCGGTGCCGCGAAACCCGATGCGGCTGCCATTGCTCACGCCGGAGTCAAGGCCGATCGTCGTGCCGTTGCCGTTGCCTGGTCGCGCGACCGTGACCGCGGCATCGATGATCCCGTAGATCGTGACGTTGCTCTGTGCCTCGACCGCAGTCAATGGCAACAACAAACCGAATAGCGGCACCAGTTTCTTCATGAGTGTGTCTCCTCTGTAGGACGTAACCAGGCGCAGGCGCATGGCGTGGGATCACCGCAGCACGCGCCGCCGAAATGGTCAGCGCGGGCAATACGGATCGGCTCGGGCGGCCAGGGCTGCCCGTAAAATCAGGGGGCGTTGCCGACGCGCTGTGCCGCGGCGTTGAAGGCATCGAAGTGATGCTCGCTGAAGTGCTGGGCGATTTCGCGCCCGGTCGCCAGCCAGACCTTGTCGTGACTGGTGATGTACGACAGCGCTTCTTCGAAAGCGGCCATGCGATGCGGCTGACCAACCAGATACGGATGCAACGGAATGCACATCACGGTGCCGGACTGTTCGCCTTCTTCGTAGAGCCGATCGAACTGCCGCTTCAGGATGTCGGCATAGCGACGAGGCTGGACCAGGTTGACGTTGTAGACGATGGTGTCGTTCATTTCCAGCGAATACGGCAAGCTGATCAGCTGTCCCTGCTTGACCTTGACCGGCGATGGCTGGTCATCATGGAACAGGTCGCAAACGTAGGTCAGGCCCATCTCGGCGACCAGGTCGAGGGTGTTTTCGGTATAGGTCAATGCCGGTGCCAGCCAGCCGTCGAGCTTCTGGCCGGTGTACTTCTTGATCGTGTCGATCGAGTCCTGGATCACTGCCCTTTCCTGCTCGATACTCATGCCGGTCAGGTAGCGCGTGTTGTAGGTGCCGTGCGAATAAAACTCCCAGCCGTTGTCGACGCAGGCCTGGATAACTTCCGGATGGTGCTCGCACACTGCCACGTTGAGCGACACGCTGCCGCGCATGTTGCAGCGCTTCATCGCTTCAAGCATGCGCCAGAATCCGACCCGGTTGCCGTAGTCGCGATAGGAATAATTGAGCACGTCGGGGGTCGGCCGGGCCCAGGC
>CANFED010000426.1 GCA_947445995.1 Oxalobacteraceae bacterium
ACAACCTTACTCGATCAAAGCTAATCTCCTGCCTCACCGACGACCGGCGCACCACGGTCGAGGTACATGGCGCAGCGAAATAACATTGCGCGGATACCGCCTGAAAAAGACGCAGGCCAACCAAACTGGGCAACGCGCTCAAGACAGCAAGTCACCGCACTGACAGCCGTTCAATGATTGCTCTGGGCTGACTGAAAATGCGTCGCTACCTCATACACGTTTCACGTGAGCGGCATTGCCCGCAACTCGTGCCCGCCTACAACCA
This sequence comes from Oxalobacteraceae bacterium, assembly GCA_947445995.1. Classification (GTDB taxonomy): domain Bacteria; phylum Pseudomonadota; class Gammaproteobacteria; order Burkholderiales; family Burkholderiaceae_D; genus Actimicrobium. The sequence goes on from CANFED010000426.1 coordinate 266, forward strand.
ATGATCGGCAAACAGCGAGCAACAACTCTTTTGCCTGCTGCGCAGTTCGATTGTCCGGCGCGTCATGGCATCCTGGCGATTTAGTCATCCTCTGAGGCCTTTTGCGACCGCCTTTCATAGGCGGGGTTCAAATACAAACGGTCAAAACAAGAGCGGCTCTATGTTGCAAATAAACGACAGATTATTAGAAACATATTTTTAGCCATTTAACTAGCAGTGTCATGCAGTCGACGTTGTGCCAAAATCATGCAAAATTGATTTAAAGAGGCAGGCAAATCTCTTAAGCGAAGCCCTCGCAGCCCGTGGTAGTATCCATTTTTTTTGATGTCGTAGCATTTGTTGCGCAGTTTGATCTGCGGATATCCCAACCGAGAGGAGAAACATGAATAAATTAGTAAAACTCGTCTTCGCTGCGTCCGCAGTCGTCGCCCTGTCTGCCCAAGCGCAGGAAAATATCCAAGCCAAGACGCCTAACAGCGCCTACGTTCAAGACGCTCGCGGCGTTATTGTTCGTGACCCGTTTGGCCTGTGCTGGCGTACCGGTTACTGGACCCCTGCAGATGCAGTTCCAGGCTGCGATGGTGAAATCGCCAAACCAGCACCAGCTCCGGCTGCAGCACCAGCACCAGCTCCTGCGCCGGCTCCAGTAGTCGTCGTACCAGCGCCAGTTTCAGAAAAAGTCACCTTCGCCGCTGACGCCTTCTTTGACTTCGACAAATCAGTGTTGAAGCCAGACGGCAAAGCCAAGCTGGATGACCTTGCATCAAAACTGCAAGGCATGAATCTGGAAGTCATCATCGCTGTCGGCCATACCGACTCCGTTGGTTCCGATGCCTACAACCAGAAACTGTCGGTTCGCCGTTCAGAAGCCGTCAAGGCCTATCTGGTTTCCAAAGGTATTGAAGCCAATCGCGTCTACACCGAAGGCAAAGGCGAAAAGCAACCTGTTGCAGACAATAAGTCAGCAGCTGGCCGCGCAAAAAATCGTCGCGTTGAAATCGAAGTTGTTGGTACCCGTACCAAGTAATTTCAATCCGCGATACCAAAAACCCCGCCTCGGCGGGGTTTTTTTTATTCCGCAGGCAATTGAAGTCTGCGCTGTGCAGTTGCGGCGCATTCCCGCTATCATTCAGCCCATGAACGCAGACCCTCAAGAACTCAAAAAATTTAGTGATCTCGCACACCGCTGGTGGGATCCCACTTCCGAATTTCGTCCGTTGCATCAAATTAATCCGTTAAGACTAGAGTGGATCAATGCACGCACTCCCCTCGCAAATAAAACCGTACTTGATATTGGTTGCGGGGGCGGCATCCTTGCTGAATCAATGGCACGCAAGGGTGCCACGGTCACTGGTATCGACTTGTCGGAAAAAGCGCTCAAGGTAGCGGATTTGCACAGCCTGGAAGCGGGCATCGAGATGCGCTACGAAATGATCTCGGCAGAGAGCATGGCAGAACGCGAACCTGCGTCCTTCGATGTCGTGACCTGCATGGAAATGCTCGAGCACGTTCCCGACCCGGAGGCAATCGTGCGCGCCTGCGCAAGCTTGGTCAAACCAGGCGGCAAAGTATTTTTCTCGACGCTCAACCGCAATCCAAAATCCTATCTTTTCGCCATCATCGGTGCCGAATACCTGTTGCGCTTGCTACCCAAAGGGACGCACGATTACAGCAAATTCATTACTCCGTCCGAGCTGTCCCGCTATGCTCGCGTTGCCGACCTCAATGTCGATACGCTCAAGGGCATGACGTACAACCCGTTTCTCAAGTCTTACAGCTTGAACGGGAACACCGACGTCAACTACATGGTGGCCTGCACTCGGCCAGCAATGTAATTTCCCGCACGCGTCCACAGGTAAACCGACATGCCATTAGCAAGACCTCGCGTCATCCTGTTTGATCTTGACGGCACGCTGGTAGACAGCGCGCCCGACCTTGCGGGCGCAATGAACAGGCTGCAGCGAGAGCGCGGGCTCCCCGTGAGCCCTTACGACTTATTGCGACCACATGCCTCTGCAGGAGCGCGCGGTCTGATTTTTGCGGCGTTTGGAATACGACCTGAAGACAATGACTACGAAGCACTGCGCGTGGCATTTCTTGATATCTATGCGGCCAATATTGCCGACAAAAGTCATTTATTTTCCGGAATCACCAATCTGCTAGATAACTTGCACCAGCAAGATATCGCCTGGGGCATTGTCACCAACAAAGCGGCACGCTTTACCGACGCGTTAGTGCCACAGCTTGCCTTGTCAGCAGCGGCCTGCGTCGTTTCCGGGGATACAACACCCCATGCAAAACCGCATCCGGCACCACTGCTTGAGGCGGCTCGTCGAATTGGCGTGGCTGCCGAACAGTGCTGGTACGTCGGCGACGATTTACGGGATATCGAAGCTGGACGCGCTGCGGGTATGGCAACCGTCTCGGTAGGCTGGGGTTATGGCAACCCGCATCACCCGATTGCCTGGGACGCAGACATGCATGCGAGCACTCCGGCAGACTTCCTGACCTTGATCACAGCGAGAGCCTAGATTTCCGCACGCCCTGTCTGACCTGATGCGTTATAATCCAGTCTGCTTGGGGGCGACCTGGTTTCGACAGGGGTTGCAAAGCAGCGCAGGGCATACCGAGGGCTGGTCACCTCGTAAATACAACCAGAAAAAACATAACTGCAAACGATAACTCGTACGCACTAGCAGCTTAATTGCTGTCTAGCTCTACACCATCTCTTCCCTGGGGTGGGCTGG
>CANFED010000427.1 GCA_947445995.1 Oxalobacteraceae bacterium
CGGGCGTATTTTTACAACCTGCTGAGCAGTCTGATGGCCGTATTGGGCGGCGTACTGGGTTACTTCACGCTGGAGCAAGGCATGCAGTGGATTCCGTACGTGCTGGTGTTTGCGTCATCGGGATTCATCTACATCGCTGTCAGTGACCTGATGCCGCAAATGCAGCGCCGCGCCACGTTGCGCGAAACCATCCCGCAAGTGCTGCTGATCGCGCTGGGCGTGGGCATCGTGGTGTTGATGACGAGGCATCATTAAAGTTCTGTTGTAACTTGGATAATGGTTATCATAAGGATCACACAATCCGTCAGTTAACCCTTGTTCGAGAAAAGACATTCACCATGAAAATTGCAGTTGGCCGGGCGGTAAAGTGGGCAGCGATTGCGCTGATGGGGTTGGTATCCATGCCGGCGCTGGCGGCGGTGGCGGTCGCGATGGATCCATGGCTTTCTGAAACACCTAGAGCAACGTCTACGATCCTTATCGATCACGGATCATTCGACTATACGGTCACTGCCTCCGGCCCCATGCTCGGCTACTACAGCCGTTACAACATGACGGAGTTCTACCTGCCGTATTTTTCCGATATGGGCATCACGGAGATCAAATCCGGAGCCAGCTGGGGTTATGCGATCGAGGAAAAAAACAACCTGTTCGGACTCGGTGGCGGGGTACTGCATTTTTTCGACAAGATGCCTGACCTGACTGCCCATGACTATGGCGTGTTTTTCTCTTTCCAGTCCGCCTACGACGGCGTCAAAGGCCCGTTTGCGCAGCGCCTCGTGAACCCGCTGACATCCGAAAGCATCTGGTATTTTGGTGATCCGCTGGTCCCGGCCAGCCCGATGATGCTCGCAGCGCTGGCTTCTGCAGTGCCCGAGCCGGGCAGTCCCGCGCTGCTGCTGGGCGGGCTGGCACTGCTCGGTGCGGTGTCGCTGAAACGCCGGTCTGGTTGGGCTGCTCCTGGGCGGATTACGCGCCGGTAGCGACCGGTCGGGTGGTATCGGCACTCCACTGGCTCCATGATCCCGGATACAACGCCGCGCCCGTCAGGCCGGCGATTTCCAGCGCCAGCAAGTTGTGGCAGGCGGTGACACCGGAGCCGCATTGCATCACCCCCGTCGCGGGTGTGGTCAGCACGCTGGCAAATTCTGCGCGCAACTGATCGGCTGGCTTGAAGCGGCCATCGGCTTGCAGGTTGTCCTTGAAGCAGCGATTTTTTGCGCCGGGGATGTGGCCGCCGACGCGGTCCAGCGTTTCATTCTCGCCGCGAAAACGATCTGCGGCGCGGGCATCGATGATGGTCAGGCTGGCCGAGCCGAGGCTGGCCAGGACCTGATCGACATCGACTGTGCGGGTCAGCGTTGGCTGTGCCGTGATATTGCCGGGCGCAACCGTTGTCGTTGCGTTCGTCGTCACGCCGCCGGTTGCCACCCACGCCGGCAAGCCGCCATCGAGGACCGCGACTTGTGCATGGCCAGCCCAGCGCAACATCCACCACAACCGTGCCGCAAACATGCCGCCCTGGGCATCGTAGACGACGACCTGGCTATCGTCGTTGACGCCGAGGCGGCGCAGCATGCCGATGAAATCATCCATCGCCGGCAACGGGTGGCGTCCGGCGAAGTGGCCGTCGGCGTCAGTTTTTGGACCGGACAGGTCGTCATCGAGCTGGGCGAAACGCGCGCCCGGTATGTGGCCTTCGGCATACGCGGCACGGCCGGTGGCGGGATTCGTCAGGTCGTGGCGGCAGTCGATCAGGAGGTGAGTGTCGGGGTTGATTGCGGAGGCGGGGATCAGGGTAGTGAAGGGCATGGCTGGACTCCTGGTGTGGTGTAGACAATTGCGACAAAAGGTGGGGTGGGCGCAGGGCTGCCGTGCCTGCACGGATGCACGATCAACATCCGGATTGACCGGCGTTTCCGGGTCGCGCGTATGGGCACAAGACACCGTGCCCACCCGACAAACCACGCAAAGCGTAGGGTGCGATAACCGCAGGGCATTGCACCGCGCGGCACCACGCTGACCAGCCTGAGAACCAGGACTAGTCAGACATCATCGACTTCAATCAGCCGCAAGCACCAATATTGCCGCATTGCGTGCAGCGCTCGCAACCATCGCTCTTGATGACGGCATGGGCACCGCATTCCGAGCATTTCTTGCCGACTGGCGTGAAGGCCATCGCGCTGCGGGTTTCGTGATCGACCGGCTCTTGCGCGAACAAGTCCAGCTCAGGCCGGGCGCGCTGTGCCAGTACCTGCACCGGGATCTGGTTCGCATCGGCGTCGAGGAAGCCACGCTTGATCAGCATGCGCTGCAGCGCGTAACCAATCGCCGCGACTTCGGAGTCGTGGTGCATCGGAATGCGTGCGCCATCTTCTTCCTTGATGAAGAAACCGCAACGGATCGGACCCTTGTCCCAGACCACTTCGCGCAGGTCGGCCAGTGCCTTGGCAACCGATCCACCTGAACGCGCTGCCATCGACAGCAAGCGCATCGACGACGTGATCCATTGCTGGTCGGCGGTCTTCTGACCGGCCGGCATGAAAAATTCGAACGGCCGCTCGATCACGACCGGCTGGCCATTGACGACACCGGCGACGTTGATGAAGCTCACCGTCAGATAGACCGTCTTGCGTCCTTCGTACGTGAAGTACTCGACCTTCGAGGTGACCGATTGCAGGTCGCCAGTCGGACGGCTGTCGAATTGCTTGCGCAATGGATCATTGTCCGGACCGACGGCGACGGCGGCGACTTCGGGCGTGGCTGACTTGACCGACAGGACGCTGCCCAGAATCGAATTCGGACGGTATGTAGCCAACCCTTTGAGACCCGCTTTCCAGCCATCCATGTACAGGTTACGGAACTCGTCAAAATCATAGTCGGCCGGGACATTGACGGTCTTCGAGATCGAGGTGTCGATAAACGGCTGCACCGATTCGAGCATCTTCATGTGATCGGTGGCCGACATCGTCAGCGCCGAGACGAACTGCGGTGGCAGCTTGCTGTC